>CASBRB010000462.1 GCA_949127975.1 Oscillatoriales cyanobacterium PMM_0019
CGAACGTTGTAAGTAATAATACTTAAGGGGTTCCCTTGCCGGCGGACGACAGCGCGATTGCTTCGCCCGCGCTGTCGTCCGCCTGTAGTACATAATCTTCTGGCGGGAAGGGAGTAATAGCAAAACAATCAAGTTGATTAGCTTGCTGGGAGGCAACCGCTACCCCGTATCTGCAGTTACCACCCAAGGTGTCCCAGTTGCTCCAATTAGCGCCATTCCAGGATTTGTGCCACACGGCATTATCCGTACCCAGGACGAAAGCATCAATGCGGTTAGATCCCCAAGCAACGGTAGCGGGTGCTGAAATACAGGCACCACCAAGGCTTTCCCAGTTGCTCCAAACCGAGCCATTCCACAACTTGTGGTACAAAGCTCTATCGGTGCCAATGACGAAAGCATCAAGACGATTGGCATCCCAGCATGAAGCAGCCGGTGCTGAGATACATATACCACCAAGGTTTTCTGTCTGCGACGGCTGCGGTTGTGGCTGCGGTTGTGGCTGTGGTTGTGGTTGTGGTTGCGGCTGTGGTTGCGGCTGTGGTTTCGCCGGTAGAATCACTCCCGTTGCAGTCCAGAAGGGAAAAGTTGTATCAATGCCAGCTTCTCCATAGGCGATCTTAAAAAAACCGTGATTTCCCCATGAAGTTCCCCAAGAATTCTTGGCATACCAGCACTGCTCTGATTCAGAATAACCGATAACTTCGGCACAGTGATAACCCACTATATTGCCTGAAACATGGTGATAAACACCGCCTCCGTAAGCGTAAAAGTCGCTGTATATGGCAAATACAGCACTGCAAGGGCCATTGTTGCTCAGCCAGTTTTTGCGATCGGCTACAGTTGCAAGTGTTGTTGAATTGGTAATTTTTACTACACGGGAATCTCGATCGGATGGAGTAATGCACTTAGGACCACCTCCCTGGAACGCAGCACTATAAGAAAAGTCAGCTTCATCAGTTGCGCCGCGAGTTATCATGGAATAGTAAGAGCTATCTGGCCACCATCCGTCGCAGGTGGCTCCATGATCTGAACAAAAATGGAGATCTGCTTCCGAAAGGTCAAGAACAACATTCTGTTCGATCGATGCCATAGATTCAACTACAGCCACGGTACAGAAGGAAACACAGGCACTGCAAGCTCCCTGATCTTTCACTGGTGTTACATGGTTGCCGTTGCGGTTGCGCCAATCCACCTCAGGTAGCGAACTTGCATCTGAAACTTGTACCTGAGGAGTCATGGCATTAGCAAGCGCTTGAGAATCAAGCACAACTCCCAGCACCTGTGCTTTTTGGGCATCAGATAGATTGAATTGGGGAGTTTGCCGAGCTATCCACCTAGCATTTACAGATCGCAGTTCAGCCTGAAGGTCGTCAATAGCTGCCATAGAATCATCTGCTGTTGTTGTTACAGGCTTGTAGTTTACAGTAACAGAAGTGACTTAGGGGAGATTGGTTCCACCCCAGGGCAAACGCATCTAAATTTTTCCCCAGTTTCATTTATTGCAGGACTTACGCAGAATGGGCAGATGTAGGGGCAATTCCCAAGTGGGTTGCCCCTACCAACCGCTATATATCAGTACCGTAGCAGCTACACAAAGAGATGGTGGATGGTGGGCAACGCCTGGAGCTCTGCCGAACGGTTACGCGCTTGAGCTAGCCCACCCTACGAATAGGGTCTATGCTACAGTACTGAAGATGAGATAGCAGAAACTTACAGAAAAAAACTACCAAGTTTAAAACTATTACCCAATCGTTTATAATATATTTTATTTCATCTTAATTTCATTTAGGGCTGTCAATATATTTAATAAGAGGTTTATTTTTAGAGAGGCATTTGATGAAAAAGCTGATTTATGCTGCTATATTAAATCTGGCGTTCGCTTCTTTCAGTCTTAACGTTTATGCTTATGGAAATACCAGGATTCAGACTGGGAAAGTTCCTTATATCACTGGAGCAGTAGCATTTCCCAGTCGGGTTCGGCCCAGCATTGCTAGCCGTGTTAGACATACTTTGCGGTTACAAGTTCCCAAAACAAGCAGCGCTCTTTCACAGCTAATTATTGATGTTCCAGATGGTTTAATTGTGAAAAATGACATTAGTGTATTTGAACATTCAGGTCGTAAAATTAACACTAATCATTCGGTTAACGGTAGTCAAGTAATAGTAGCTTTCCCCGAAACTATTGCTCCTGGAACCAGTCTTGATATTGACATGAACAATGTAAGTGTTTTAGGAGTTTCTAACGCTTGGCTCTATCAGGTTTCCGCTAAAATTGTCGGGATTGATGTAAATATCCCACTTGGTGTAGCTCAGATTCATACCTATTAATTGGAGTCTCCAAACCACGCTTTTTAGGCTGGGAAATTACATCTGGAGTTTATACGTATGGGAGTGCTTTCAGACTACTTTTCTAGGTAAGTATACTTGGTACTTCTTGTCAACTCCTTTTATTGGACTGGCGCTCTAGACCTGAATCCTTACGGCGGTTCCTATGGGGAGTAGTTATCTGTATGCAAGTTTGATACCGAAAAATAATTGCTGCCATCCGCTCGTATTGAGATCGAACTTTTGTTTTGCTCGTAAAACTTAATCTTTAAAGTTTTTATTGAATGAATGACGTTTCTGACTGGAAAGATAATTTTTAGGAACTGATTTTTGACCGTGCCAAAGCACTAAAGGAATACTAAGAGTTCCCAAAATTATAACTACTCCAGTCATAATCCAAACTAGCAATCGATTAGTCTGATAGGAGCCGTGCTCAATCTGCCAGAATACTTGGTTATAGCGCCAGGCTGCTAGAGCTAGAGCCACGATCCCAAAAACCACTAAAGCAACACCAAGATTCTCCGAATTTAAAAAGGATGGGGGAGGAGCTACCTGTTTTGTAAGAGCTGCTTGCAATTGGCGCAGAAACAAACCGAACCGAGCAATAGCAAACCCAAAACTGATTAATGCAATAGAAGTACGCAGCCAAGCTAGAAAAGTACGTTCGTTAGCTTGATGCTCCCGTTGACGATCAATTTGAGGCTTTTTATTCATGACTGCTCACTGCTTTGTGGATGTCGAAGAACTTCGAGTTGTTCTAGCTTTTGGGTTTGTTCCTGAAGTTGGAGAGCCAAGCGTTAGCATACTAGTTCGCAATATAGTAGCTATTATACTACTATATAGTAAGATGATTAATAGATCCTAATGTGCAAGATACCAATGGAAAACGTCAAAAAGATCAACAATGAGCTAACCGTAGCCGGACAGGTGACACCAGGACAGTTGCAGCAGCTAGCAGACGAAGGATACAAGTCTGTCATGAACCTGAGATCACCTGAAGAGGAAGGCTTCATGAAGGATGAACCACAACAGGCAGAAGCCGCAGGATTGCAATACGTCAACATTCCAGTCAAGCCAGACGGGATGAGCGATGAGCTGACAACTAAAGTTCTAGAGCAAATTGATCGACTACCTAAACCCGCCTTCATCCATTGCGCGAGTTCTATGCGTGCAGGTGCGATGGCATTTATGAACGTGGCGACGCGGCAAGGTATGACACCCGAGCAAGTGTTTGAAAAGGCAACCGAGGCTGGCTTTGACTGTGATGCCAATCCACAGATGAAGCAGTTCTTGGAGGATTACGTTTCTAAGCACTCAAAAGTAAGTTAAGTTTTTCTTTGGGCCACGAAAGCCAGGTTCGTCCATAAATAGCTGAACCTGACAATCCCTTTGCAGATTACTGTTGCAGGAAAAAGCACAATGGCATTAGGGAGTCTTGTTAACACCGCCATTTTTATTCAATCTGATTTACACCATTAATCTGTGACTCGTCCTAATGAAATTTTGGCTGCACCATTAGATTCAAGATTAGGAGCAAACTAAAATGCTATTCCGTCAATTGTTCGATCAAGAATCGAGTACATACACATATCTACTTGCAGATTCAACGCTCAAAGAAGCAATTTTGATTGATCCGGTGCTAGAGCAAGTAGAAAGAGATCGCAAATTACTGGAAGAATTAGGCTTATCTCTGCGCTACTGCTTAGAAACTCATGTTCACGCAGATCACATTACAGGTACAGCCAAATTACGCGAAGCGACTGGCTGTTTGGGGATTGCTCCAGACAACGCTCAAGTTGGTTGTGCAGATCGCCACATTAAAGATGGAGAAACTCTGCAATTGGGCGATATTATGATTGAGGCGATCGCTACACCTGGTCATACTGACAGCCACATGAGTTATTACGTCAATAGTGACCGAATATTTACAGGAGACGCGCTACTCATCCGAGGTTGTGGACGTACCGATTTTCAAAGTGGTAATGCTGGGACTTTGTTTGACTCGGTAACACAACGGCTATTTACTTTGTCCAATGAGACTTTTGTATATCCAGGCCACGACTACCGAGGTCATACAGTATCGACGATAGGGGAAGAAAAGCACTTTAATCCTCGGTTTGTAGGACGCGCTCGCGCCAACTTTATTGAATTCATGGCTCACTTGAATCTACCCGACCCGAAAAAGATTATGGAAGCTGTTCCCGCTAACGAGCATTGCGGCAACCTTGTTGAGGGGCAAAATAACACAATTCCTAAATAGCAATAGTGCGTCAGAATCACCATGACCACAAACAGGAGGGCAAACAAAAATGCTGCTTTCAACTCTAATGGATTTCCAGCAGGATGGGCTTGACTGTAATAGATTTCAACTCCAGCAAGAGCAGGCTGGTGATGACAAGGGTTGAAGCGACCCAAAAATGTCCCGTGGACACTAAAGCCCCTACTAAGTACGTTGCTAAGCCTGCCATTTCAGAAGTTAACCCTGCCTCTTGAGACGACCGGGCTTTGTGCCAATAAGACATCACCATTAACCCACCAATCACTACGAACCCAGCGGCTAAGGGTAACATCTGCGTAGTCGATAAGAATGCCATACCATAGCCAATCAGCCCAATCAAGGGATAGGTACGGACACCGCCAAAGATATATTTGCCTGATGCAGACTTTTGTTCTTCTCGTTCCAATCCAATTAAGAAGGATAAGAACAGTACCAGGAAGATTTTGATGACATCGGTGGGGATAAGGGTAAAAATTGGCAGGTTCATTATTTGCGAATAGGGAAATCACTACAGCAGGATCGCCCAAGGTTTTAGGTCGCTGAAAACTTTTTATTTCAAGCGGCTAAACTGCGATCGCCCATCCTGTGAACAATGCGCTTTCGCAGTTCATCAGCCATCAGTAGCAAGGGTGGGCAGAGGATGAGCAGCAACCATTGCCAGGGCGCTAGGGGTGCGGTTGCAAAGATTTTGTGTAAGGGTGCGATATAAATAATTGATAGGATTAGTACCCACTCAATCGCGATGCCTAACCAGATCAAACGGTTGCTCAAGAAGCCCAGGCGAAAAATCGAGACGCGCTCACTGCGGCAGGCAAACACATTGCCATCCTGACAGGCAACGATCGCTGCCAGCGTCACCGTGGTTGCTTGATGATAAATGGCCATCTGGGTCGCATTCGCCGATTGTGCTAGAATCGCCGCATTGATCGCCTGCAACTCAGTAATGCCGTAGCCATTTGCCCACCAAACCAGCAGAAACCCGGTCATACCTGCCAAGCCTTCCAGCAACCCTAAAAAGCAATAGGCACGCAGCAGCAAAGACTTATCCAGTAAGGGTTTCGTCTTTTTGCGGGGTGTTTGCAGCAAGATGCCTTCCTCCGGTTGTTCTGCGCCCAACGCCAGGGCGGGAAGCATGTCTGTGCCCAGGTCGATCGCCAGAATTTGCAGAATCACTAACGCTGGCGGAATCTTTAGAAAAACCATCGCCAGGAAGGGGAGAAACTCTGCCATGTTGGAAGCCAGGATGTAGGTAATAAACTTACGGATATTCTGATAGACCGCTCGTCCCTGCTCGATCGCACTCACGATGGTGGCGAAGTTATCATCAATCAGCACGATATCCGCTGCTTCCCGTGCCACATCTGTCCCGCTCATCCCCATTGCAATGCCGATATGGGCAGCCCTCAAGGCTGGAGCATCATTCACGCCATCCCCCGTCACAGCGACGATATGACCCATGGCGATGTAAGCCTGAACCAGCCTTAACTTCTGTTCAGGTTGCACACGCGCAAAGATTAACTCGGATTTTTGCTGCAAGATCTGACGCAGTTGGGCATCGGAGAGATGTCCCATGTCTTCACCCGTAACCACTCTGGCTTTACTATTGACTAAACCAATGCGGCGGGCGATCGCTTCTGCGGTGAGTCCGTAATCCCCCGTCACCATCGTCACCTGGATACCGGCTTGATGGCATTGAGCTAGAGCCTCTGCCACCTCGGCTCTAGGGGGGTCAATCATTGCCACCAGTCCAACGAAGATCAGCTTTTGCTCTAGTGCCTGGGCATCCTGCTGCAGGGACTCCTCTGGCTGCTGGGTGGCAACTCCCAGCACTCGATAACCTTGATTTGCAAAGGCATCATTAGCGGCAGTCACCTCTGCCCGTTCTGCTTCGGATAATGCTTCGAGCTGCCCCTCTCGAAGAATCTGTTGACAAGATTGCAGCACATCCAGGGGCGATCCCTTTGTAAACATGAGATAGGGAGCCGTCAGCGGTTTGAGCTGGGAGGATTGGTTGTCTAACTCAAACCCTAACCCTGAATCCTCCACACTTCTTTGCAGCACGACACTCATCATCCGGCGGCGCGAATCAAACGGAACTTCCTGAATTCTTTTAAGCTGACGCTGTAGTGCTTCCAGGTTCAGCCCGCTTTTAAGAGCAGCCACCAGGAGAGCGGCTTCCGTGGGATCGCCAATCGCCTGCCACTGACTGGAACCTGCTGGATGGTTCAGGCGGGCATTGGAGCAGAGCGCCGCACCTGCCAACAGTAGCTTTACCTGTGACTCTTGCCGCTGATGGGTCAGGAGCACCTCTCCGGTTGGATCGTAGCCCGTTCCCGTGACTTCAATCTCAGTGGTCGGAATCCAGAGTTGGCGCACCGTCATCTCATTCTTGGTCAGTGTCCCGGTTTTATCCGTACAGATGACCGTTGTAGCGCTTAATGTCTCCACTGCCGAGAGGCGGCGCACCAACGCATTCCGCTTTGCCATGCGTTTGACACCAATGGACAGAGCCAGAGTCACCGTGGGGAGCAGTCCTTCTGGGACAAACGCCACAATAATCCCGATCGCAAAAATGAAGCTTTCCTTGGCTCCCATCCCCACCAACAGGTTAGTCAGCAGAAACACCAGAATACCCATGCCGAGGGCGATCGCTGTGATGACATGCACCACCCGATTGATTTGCACTTCCAGGGTACTGGGTTCTCGCTTTACGGTTGCGGTCAGGTGGGCTACCTGACCAAACTCGGTCTGCGTTCCTGTCGCATACACGATCGCCATGCCACGCCCTGCCGTAACGGTAGAACCCGCAAAAACGAGATTGCTGGCTTCAGAGGCACGCATCTTTTCCGTGACGACAGGTGCCTCTGATCGGGCGACTGGAAGCGATTCTCCCGTCAGCACTGAGACATCGACATACAACGACTGGGCTGAAACCAGTCTGGCATCGGCAGAGATGCGATCGCCCTCTTCCAATTGCAGGACATCTCCCGGCACCATCTCCCTGACGGTAATCTCGCGTAGCGTTCCCTCTCGATAGACTTTAGCTTGGGCTGGCAACAGTTTATTGAGTGCGGCTAACGCTTGTTCAGCCTGGAATTCTTGCCAAAAACTAAACCCAGCATTAATCCAGATCACTGCCCAGATTGCCCAACCAAGTTCAGGTGTACCGGAAATAAATGCCAGCGTACCTGCAACCCAGAGCAAGAGCGCCATGAAATGGGTTAATTGATCTGTGAAGCGGAGGAACAGCGAGCGTCGGGCAGGTGCGGGCAGTTCATTAAACCCGTAATGCTTGATTCTAAGTGCTGTTTCTGCCTCTGAAAGTCCCTGAGCCGAAGTTGACAGACTTGAGTAGACTTGCTCAGCCGATAATGTCCAAACAGGAGGATGAGGTGCCATAGCAGATCAACAAATTACCATTACAGGAGTTTTAGTTACACGGTTGACGCAGCGAGCCGATCAATTCTCACTGACTGCTGACTCCATCAGTAGTTCGTCCACTCATCTCCCTGGGATGGATACGGTAGAGCGCCATGACCTCTGGACGCCCCCAGGCATCAATCCAGGTTCGATTAATCGCGGGCGAAAGCATTGGATTTTGCGTTTTGACAAATTGCATCACGCGATCGATGTCTTGCTGCTCTGTGATGTGTTCGGCTTGACCCATTACAATAACGCTGCGCCAATGCTTTAGATCATGGACTTCTTCAACTTGCAAACAGACTTCTGGATTTACGTCCATATACTTGGTCTTCATCCCCACCGTGGTGAAGATGTAGATGTCTGGCTCGTCGAAATAATAATGCATGGGCACAACATAGGGATATCCTTCAAGCGCACAACCTAAGTGACCATGTCCTACTTTTTGTAAGAGATCATGCATCTCTTTTTTGCCCATTTCATCGATGTCTAACATAGTCATTCTCCTGCTAAAGATTTAATCATGTAACAAAGCCGTGAAGCATCGCTATGCACTGCTTGTTAGTTCCAATGCCATCCATACTAATCCGGTATCACTTGAACAAGACGCAGCATAGATTCAGGAAAATGTTGCAGTGCTGCGATTTCAAGAGGACTTAACCGTTTAGCGATAATTTATTTTCCCCGATCGTTCCCCAAAAAGCACTCTCTCTGCTGGGGTAGAAAAAAGTCTTCTACCGTTCGGTAGAGGACTGATAAAAACTGTCAATGGTTTAAGAATTATGTAGGAGCCGAGCGGTGAGTAGGAAAGCGCTGATTTCTTGCAGTCGTCAACCGGGGGGTTTCTTCGCTCCGTACCCTAATTTTCGTATCACTGCTGACTTCCAGATTGACTCCCATTCTTTCTGGTTCCATTTTTCCCCTTGGCGACAGCGGTGGCAGTAATCTATAAATAATTGGTAAGGTTGTCTGACGCCGCTCAGCTCTAAAACTGAGGGTAATCTGGCTACCAACGATGCGGCGGGACAGCCGATGATATAAGGTTTCCAGCCTGCAATGGTTTCCCCCGAAAAAAATCGCTCTCCTGAGTTATTGAAGATTTAAAGCATTGCGCGTATAGGAAAATTATTCTTAGGGCTCTAGCTCGTCAAGCCCTCAGATCGGGGCTGAGCCTACCCTGTTAGGGACTGGGGTCAATTACAGAATATAGACTGTCAGGCGTCCATCTAGAGGAATAAATGCCATCGTGTTAACTAAATCTCCCTCCACTGTATTAGAAGCGCTGCTGTTGTACGCTCAGAGTTTGCCCTTATCTAAAAGGGACAAAGACATTAGCAATCTGAAAAGCGTACTGAAAAAATACTTACTCCCCGGTTATGATTTCTCACCTGAAGCTTTCCAAACTAAGACCGGATTAAATGAATGTTTGGGGCAGTTATCTCTCGCTCGCTTTCGCACTGCTAGAAATATCTTTAAACAACTCGGTCGCGCTGGCGTCAGATCTGGAGAAATTCGAGAGTCTACTTTTAATAACTACTACTCCCATCTCAATTGTTTCTTGCTTTGGATGCGTTCTCAGGACTGGTACGATTTAGCGATCGCGGATAATGCTAGAACGGCACCAAAACTTTATAGCGGTCACTCAATCTCTCGATCGGTTCGAGAAAGTTCAAACTTTACCACCTATAGAATAAAGTCAGAGGAGTTCTCCGAAACCCTCAAACAGCAGCTCTATCTGTTGCAAGAGTTTTGGACAGTTCCTTTTCACCCCCGTCGCCGCGACCAACCTTTACGATCCGTATCAATTAATAGCTATTTGGCAAAGATAATGGTATTTTTAGGATGGGTAAAAAATGTGTATCTACCAGGAATAGACCCGGATGAGTTGAACCTGGAATTGATGACACAGGTGGAGTTGGTAAAAGAGTTCGTTAACTGGGGGTTATCCGAAAGAGCTTCTGGTTACGCCTGGGCTTCTATGACTGTCAAAGCGGCAATCTTCGTGACTAAGTGGTGGCTGGGTATCAATCCAACAACTACCCCAGCTCCAGAACTAAAAAGAACGCTCAATGCCCTGTTATTAATGGGGATCTCGCCCACAACTAAACAAATCGAACAGCTCGTCCAATCCGGTGCTACGGATAAACTAACCGAATTACGTGCTTACCACCGCTCGTTAGAGTATTTAAAGTCGCCGATTCTTACTAGAGATAAGTATATTAATAAACTTTTAACTTTCGAGCAGTTATGCTCGGTTATCGATTATTTGAAACTTTGCTGCGCTCCCCGAACTAAGTCCGGTTCTAAGCGGGAGTTACTGTCAATTAGAGATAGCTATCAAAAATATGTTTTGATTAAGTTTTTGACTTACTGCCCGATTCGTCAGAGGGAAATTCGGGAGTTGGAGTTGGGACGAACTTTATGGCGGGAGTCTTCGGGATATGTGGTAAGATTATCCCCATTAGACCATAAAACAGGTTCGGCAACTGGTCTAGGTCGAGAGTTCCCCTTACCTGATGTGCTGACTGCCGATTTGGACGAGTGGTTGAACGTACATAGACGCTTAGTAGAAACCAACCATCAGTTTGTGTTTATCTCCCTGGCTGCCGAATCGGGAACCTTGGGGAAACCTTTAACCGAAAAATCTTTTCATTCTGTGGTAACTTCTACCATGAAGCGGGCGACTCATATCTTATTCGGGGAACCCAAAGCGGTAAGTCCCCACGATTTTCGCCGAATTGCGATTACCCATCACCGTCAGTTAGGCAAGGAAGAACATGCTGAAGCTTTGGCGCTAGTCATGGGACATTCGGTGAAGGAAGCTGATGAAATTTACAACCTCATGACTACCTTTGAAAAGGCTCAGAAGGGACTTAACTGGTGGCAATGAGATTATCAACCGGAAATGGAAACCGCTCTGATTAAACAACTGGAATCGTCCGAGATGTCGAGCGTCGTACCTCCCGAAAACGCTACGCCTGTGGGTATGGTGCCCATGACTGCCACAGAAGCATCTTCTTATATAGATGCTCTAGCTGGCAACCTCGAGAACTCGAAGGCTAAGTTGTTAGAGTTAGAGCGACGTCGGGGTTGGAAAGCGCTGGGCTACTCTAGCTGGAGAGATTGCGCTGTGGCTGAGCTCGGGCAATCCCAGGCTTACCTCTATCGTTTGCTCGCCTCTGCACGAGTTGAGGAGAATTTAGCTCAATCCCTAGGTGCGACAATTGTAGAAAACTTTGTAGAAACGCCAATTCCCGTCAGTCAGTTGAGCGAATTAGCGCAACTAGCCCCCGATAAACAGGCAGCGGGCTTGGTATTAGCAGAGCAAATAGCCTACAGGGAAGGGAAGATGCGCACCGCGTTGCACGTCAAGCGGGCAGTTAAGCAGATAAAATCGTTCGCCGATACTGCTGTCAAGCCAGAAATCGAACTAGCAGAGGAGGAAGTGACGCCCTACTTAGCCCATCGTGCAGTTAACTCTGCCGTTAAAGCAGAGAGGATTGTAGATGCCGTCGTTGGTTGTTTGGGAGTTGGTTTTGTAGTCTGCAACCATCTGGAGGAGCAGTTATTGGGAAAAGTTTTTATTTGCCCGAGTACCCAGATTAACCAGTGGAGTAAGGCGCTGCTGGTGGCGTACCAATCGGGACAGGTGATTGAAGCTGTAGCTCTCCTGCCTTTAGACAGTCAGTGTTTCAAAATTTTTGCTCCTTACGCCCTCTGCCCTCTGCCCGATTCACGAGTTGTGGTTTACCTAGGTACCAACCTGCCTAAATTTATTGCCTGTTTTGCAGAATTTGGATCTACTTGGCGTCGGCTCTAGCCTGGATTATTCACGAGAACATTGAAAATAAGCTTGAAAGCCTTATTCGGTCTAACTTACAACTCTAAATTAGGTAACACAAATGCTCGAGAACAAATTCAAGTACTATTAGCTAGTTCTGCTGGTGGCAGATTGTACTCAGGAAATACTCGACCCCGACGGCGGGGACGTTTGTCAAGTGATTGTGGCATGGCTCTGTGTTTTGTCGGTATTCTTCAGCCAGTCTAGCGGCTGTAATCTGTCCGTCATTGTGACGGGCAGATTTCGCACCATGCCCTAAAGTCTTCTCGCGATTATACCGTTTTCCCCGCAGATATGACTGAGCTTCCGGCGTGGCATTGCGGCGTCCGAGTTGGTTATCAACGATCCAATTCCATGCCGCCTCCCTATCTTCTAGCACTACCTCCTTTGTACGGAAGGCGATATCATGTTTGAGGCATAGCGAGTAGCGATTATGCCCATCCAAGAGGATTCGATGCCCTGCCCATAGCACCAAAGCGTCTCGACATCCTTCCGCTATCAGGTTGTTCTCTAGCTGTGAGCGTTCCTCCGGCGATGGGGGAGGGATGAGTGACTGAAATTCAGGATCGATGATTATGGAATTTTGGTCAATTAAATTGTCCTGACTATTGCTCGAAGAAAGCGAACTGTCCAAGCAATTCTCATTCGCCATCAGGTGCAAGTGTCCATTCTCCTGGGGCGGCGAATTGGTTGAGGATGTCTTACATTCAAGTGATGCAAGCATTAGTTCATCTTCTTTATAGAAGGCTGAGGATTTATTTACATCATCAAAATATTTTAATTCTCTTGGTGGCTTTAACACGATGCATCACAGATAAATGAAAGCAGAAACCTCGGTGACTGACAGAAAATCTGATACACTTGTAGTTAAGTTCCTTACAGCTCTATCTAGAGCTGTGAGATGGTAAGCTGGCTCGCTCGCGGGACAGCGACATTGCCACAGCGCATTAACCCCTGACGCCTATCTAATCCGATCGGTCGATCGCCTTGCTGTGTAACAAGAGTTACACTTTAACCATACCCGAACTACCCCGTCACCTGGTAGTGTTATTACTATAGCATGAATAAGTCTCAGAGGCATGATGAAGTTAACAAAAGTTAACAAATTTGGCGAGTTATTGAAACAAACGCAGGACTACTATGGGATAACGAATAAGGAGCTTGCGGCTGTAGCTGGAGTTGGGGCACAGCACTTATCAGATTTTCGTTCGGGGAAAGGGAGTTTAACATTAGATACATTCTGGAGCTTGCTACAGGCACTAGATGATATTTCGCCTGGGGCACTGAAATACTTTTGTGCGTTAATGACAGAGGATAAGCCTTCTGAGAACAGGATAGATTCACTGATCAGAAACATCAACCACTTAGATCGATTTGGCTACCTGGAAGTTTTTAGCTTTATGATTCAGAAAATCTCATTGTACTTTCCAGAAGGAATTAAAATGATCCCTACTGCTAACCAAAATTCTGAGTCACCCACATCACTCGAACGTAATGCAAAATGCAGTGGCGATAACGATCTCATGCTTGTTGGCTAGTACCAATAACCAAAAGTTTGACATTCTCTCCACTATCCACAATGACAGCCCGTTAGGGCGCGTTGTTTACTCTCGCTTTTCTGAGAAAGTCTTCGGTAGATTGAAGTTGTTTGGTTAACAATTTTATTAGCTTTTTTGCAGATTCGATCGCTGCCCATTCTTCCGATATCGTGCTGAGATCTAATCCGTGCAAAAGATAATCTTTAAATGCTTGGATAATTACGATCTGTTCTGGCTTCCAAACGAATTCTTTACTCCAATCTACTTTACCGCACTTGTCGATCGGACAGCAGACTATCGATTGTTTGTCTTCAACACGTTTGACTATGAATTGTAACCAAACCTCCCTGTTTCTAGCCAACGCAACCCGATCTCCTGTCTCGAAGCATTGATGTCGAGCTTTTTCTACGCCTAATGCTGGGGGTGCAAATAAGACTAATTGGTTGCTGTAAGCATAGAATATATCAACCCTGCTTTTGTCGTCGCTTGGCACTAAAGTCACGCTTTGCCCCTGTTCTAGCAGAGAAGCTGTTTTTGCTAAGATACCTGCATGTTCTTCTAGTACCGAAATTCGTTTTTTCATTTTTTTACTTCTTATTCTAGATAACGGGTTTTTTACAAGCGCCCGATAGGGCGAAGTTTCCAGTCAAGCGTAGTCATAAGCGGTAATATTCGTTTTTTTTCGTAACTTGACTCAGCTAATCGAAGTAAATATTTGTAGAGACCTGCAATCATTTATGATTGCAGGTCTCTACAACTAAGAATGTTCTAGTTGTGGAGCTATTGTCAACGAAACTTCAAGCACCCGCACCCATAAATGTTGGTGTGGTTGCGTTTTAGACCGAGAGTGCGATGCTGCCATCAACTTCTTATGTCATTATCGGGGCGCAGAGCCAGCCAAATTCCTAAACCAGCAATGAGGAGCATCGAACAGCAATTTAGCAGTCCCAGTTGCCCCATTACGATTCTTTTGAATTATCACTTCAGCGATGCCTTTGTCAGGGCTATCGGTGTTGTAGTATTCATCGCGGTACAGAAATAAAACCAAATCTGCATCTTCCTCAATGCGCCCAGATGCCCTTAAATCTGCCAGTTGAGGGCGCTTGTTTTGGCGAGATTCCACATTGCGATTTAGCTGTGATAGCAGCGCGATCGGCACTTCGCATTCTTTCGACAAAAGCTTCAGATATCGGGTGATGTTCCCTACTTCTCTCACCTCGTTATCTTCGCTGCCAACCCCGACCATTAGCTGTAGGTAATCAATGACGACCAGGCAGAGTTTACCGTGTCGGGCAATCATCCTACGAACTTTCGAGCGAATGGAAGCAGGTGTTGGGCAGGGCGTATCATCGATAAACACGGGGCTCTCCGAAATTTCACTAATGGCAGCAACGACGACTTCCATCTCTTCTGACGCAATTTGACGAGACCGGAATCGCGTTAATTCAATCCCAGATTTAGCCGATAGGAAGCGATCGGTTACATCCATTTTGCTCATCTCCAAGCTAAATATTAGAGATGGCATTTGGTGCATCTCAGCCATCTCATAAGCTAGCTGAGCTGCTAGGCTACTCTTGCCCATTGATGGTCTTGCCGCCACGACGAGCAATCCAGGTGATAGCCCCCCAGTGAGGGAATTTAAGTCGTAAAATGGGGTATCCAACCCTGGCTTTGTGCCCAATGTGGTAAACCGCTCAATTTCAAAAAAGATAGCAGGGCAGATTTCATTTAGTGATTCCGGCTCCGAACGTTCCTGCTCTTGGCTGATGGCGAAAATTTTTTGCTCTGCTTCATCAACTCGATCTGCGATCGGGATACTATTCTCATATCCCAACTGCTTAATCTCATTGCCCACCTTAATCAGCTGCCTACTCTGATATTTGTCGTTTACCAGCCCCGCCAATAAATCAATATTAACAGTCGAGACAGTTCGAGCAACCAACTGCGCTAAGAAGCTCTGCCCACCAACCTTATCCAGCTTTTCGTTGTCGTGTAGCCATGTGGTGACACTAATCAAATCTGTGGGCTTCCCCTCCGCATGAAGGGATAAAGTAGCTCGATAAATTTGTGAGTGGGCATTGATATAAAACGCATCTGATTGTATTATATCGCATACCCGTTCGATTGCTCCTGGGTCGAGCAGAATGCCACCTAAAATCGCTTCTTCAGCATCAAGATTCTGTGGGGGCACTAAGCCCTCTACATTTTCTTTCATTCATTGTTTACTACCTCCTGGTGCCAATGCGTTTTGCAGTGTTATTTTTTGATTGCTCAGCCATCCGTCGTCTGAAGTCCTCAATGTCGATCGAGATCGGTGTTGGCTCTTGGGTGGATACGCGAGCAATTGGGGTAGGGGTAGGGTTAGGCGCGACGATCGATGTCGCTGGGGGAGTAACCAGTTCTGTCCTCAACGTCACCTGGACAGGGGTAGGGCTAGGCGCGACGATCGATGTCGCTGGGGTGGGGTGGGTATCACGTAGGCGATCTCTAAGTTCGCCCTCAAGCGCTCGTTTTCCTGGCGGAGCTGGATTTGCTTCTCAGCCCTGCTCCATAGGTGCGATAAATCACTTAGCTCCCGCTCGCGTCGCATATTTTTGAGAGTTTTCTGAGCTTTGAATAAATTCTTGGAGCTGTCGGAGTAAAAATACAGATTGGGCATCGACTCAATCAATGCATCTACCATTTCGGGCTTAAAGTTGCCCAATCCATCTAGCCAGGGTTCAGTGTCGGGGGCTACTTCCTTACTTTCTTTTTGGAGGGTACTGTTATTTGGCAACTCTAATGGCGGAGCCGAAATTATCTTCTCAGATTTTTTCGGCGCGGCGGCGGAATATTTGCCCTCGGAGGGAGATTGGTATCTAAGTTCCGTAGATCCGTAACTAGAGCAATTCCCTTCGTCTAGGCGTTCGACTTCCAGATCGCATAAGCCCTCTCTCTCCTGGGTGGGGGGTGCGCCTGGTTCAGTGGGCGCTTGAGAGTAATCTATGTAGTCATCTCTGTTATATATAGACGTTATGCAAGAAACTTCAATTTCAGAATTTGAAGTTTCTCGCATCCCGTTTTTTGAGTTTCTTGAAAACCCAAACTGCACAAACTTTAATATCGCCTTGGTAAAAATATCCTGGTTGATGCGATAGTGTAGGGTAGGGTTGCCGTTGATTTTTTTGATTTTGGTTTCTAGCCCCAAGCACTTGAGCAGTTTGGTAGCTCGAGATAGTTGGTAGTAGGAGATACGTAATTCCTCGTACCATTCCGGCGCTGACTTGTAGAACCAGCCTTCAGGATCATTTGTACGCTCTGCCCAATATATGCATTGACTTAGCAGTAAAGCACCTATATGATCCCCTACTAGGTCTATGTAAAATGTGGAAATTGACAAGTTTCTTGGAGTACCGCTAAACTGCTTGACGGTTGACAGCACAAAATCTTTTAAGCCTTTCATTGGGCACCCCCCGCTGTAGTTGAGGATGTTGTCGAGCTAGCAGTTTTTGAGTTGTGCCTCCGGGCTAGTTCTAGTTTGATAGCACTAAGTCCCGCTTTATAGGATTTGATTCCTTGCTTATAGGCTACGAACGCGGCTGTTAGATCGTCGTCTCCCAGACAGCTATAGTTTTGCTCGGTGTTAGGTGTAGGCACTGGGGATGTAGGCACTGGGGGCGTAGGCATTGCATCCCGCATTCTTTGGGATCGATGATCAAATTTGCGAATATCGTCAAAACTGAAACTCCTGAACAGCCGTCCTATTTGGTGGGGGTCTAATTCGAGCAACACCGTCCGGGTTTCGTAGCTCACCGAGCCGATAATTGCTATATCGCCCGGGCTCCACCCCGATTCTGACGGGGGGTTGAGTAGCTCTATCATATCCCCAGCCTTGAGAAAATCATCTTTAACGTCTTTGCCAAAGGGTTTTTTACGCTTCCCTTTTGGTTTGGGGGGTCTGTACTTAGCTATTAGTTCTTTGGCTTTCTTGTGGGTGATGCGAACGCCTGACTTAGCTAAATCTAGGGCGCACTTCAGGGCTGACTCTGGGGTAGAAAGGGCGGCGAGCAAGTAAAGGGCGGAGATGGCGATATCCAACTGTGAAAAATTTTCACAGTTTCCGAATTTCTCCCAAACGCGAATAAAGTTGTAACCCGTTCGATAATTCCAACCGAACTCTGCTTCTAGCCAAGTGCGAAAACCACCTTTTTTATCGTGTCGGAGTAATTCTTGTACCTGGGTAAGTTTTTCCCCAATGCCGAGGATGTTTTGGGTGTTGTTGCGGATTAGAGTTTTGATGAGGCTGGTAAGCTCAATAACTTGTAAGCGACTCTTATCGTCCACAGTGCTATAATCAAAGTTATGCGCTTCAAGAGCTTGTGGCTCCTGAATTACAGCCTCGGCTCGATCTACATCTTCGTAGTCACTATAGTCCGCCTCGTCGGGAATATCGTTTTCAGATGAGATGTCAGAAGCCAGCAGTAAATCGGACAGCGGAATGCTTTTCGGCTCGCCCCCATCGAAGCCAACCCATGCGCGTACTCCGACCGAGTTGCTTGTGGCATCGCCTTCAATGCTGACTATCTGACCGACTACGTGCTGATTTTTGCGGTACACCAAATTGCCCACTTTGAGTGTGGGCAGCTCTGGCTCTAACTCACGAACATCGTTGCAATCTTTTTCAAGTGTTAAGTTACTGTTACTCATTTGCTCCAATCCTTGTAGTGAGATGGAGCCGGAACGAGTTTCCCTTTCAGCTACAGAATGGCGTAGTCTGAAAAAATTTCAGACAAGTACTTTGTTATACATCGGCTTTTGATGTATACTAAAGTAAGTTGCTGGGAAACACCTATGGCTCAAAAATTAGCGTCCCGGCGGTTGGTAATATGCTGCGAAACTCCCTGCCAGGGGGGTTTTGCTGTTTTTGGGGTAAATTTTATTCCATCTTCTACCTCGCTAGGCTGCTGGGCTGTGCCGAAGGCTTGGGAGGATGCGGCAAGTACTATCCCTCAAGTCAATCTGACAAAACAAAAATACTGTAAACAAAAATACTGTTGTTGACAGCGTGCTGACAATCCGGTTCGCTTGGATATCTGCACTGATGCATAGATCTTATCATAGATGCTCCCATCTGATAGCTTTACAAAAATTTACATATTCGCGGAGCTGGCTATACCAGAATGGCACTCTGTACAGTAAAACGCATCCCCCTGACGATTCCCTAGAGAACCTATTCTGGAACACGCGATGCGTTGTATATGCAGCGTTGACTAGAACTACCGACGCACCGCGTCTGGGAGATACTTGTTCGAGAGCATCAGCCATCAGTCCTTTTACTCTTCAGAGCTGCTTTTGGGCCTCGGTTTTCTTTTTTCGTTGCTTTTTTGGGCTACCAGCCGTCCATCGGGACAATTTGACGGACGAGATCGAATGAACTCCTTGCAGGCTGTAACCCTTAGCTCATCGGCTGTCCCGCCTTTTGTTGGTAGCCCTTTTTTGGTTTGAAAATAAATTGGGCGTCTTCCAACAGTAGATTTTTACCCTCTCGGTAGCATCTAAAGTTCCAGAATTGTCCCCACGTATTGCTGGGCATATATCCGTTTATTATTATGTTAAATTGAAGCTCTTTAGCTTGTTGACGAATTTTTACAACCAATATTCCATCGGATTGTTTAACTACTTTGCCGTTTCGTACAAAATATCCCGAACTTTTGTGCCAGGTATAAAACGATGCGATCGATTTTGTAGACTGTATATTACTATAATAATAGACCCCTATCGTGAGGAGGCGGGTGAGGAGGCGGGTTTGCTGGAGTTTTTTGGTTCGAGACGATAGCGTAGCGCAGCCGTCTTGCGGATCGCGCTAACTCATATTGAGGAGTTCTATTGGTGGTTAGAGGGAGAACGGTTGTAAATCCAGGACAGTTGTGTCGCTGGGACGATAAGATTGCCGGGACGGGAACTATAGCCTGAATACTTCATGATGTCAGACCCAACTAACTCAAAACATTTGAGTTTTAAAATTTCTTGGAGCTGAGAATTTAACTCGCAACATTGAGCGATCGCGGATTATGGTTACGTTAATTTCTGGGTATTCTTCTCTGTCAATTGGTTCTTCTGCTGGTAAATACTCCGTATCTTGATGAGCTTGATAAATTTGCCTGGAGCTAGACGGCATCCATAGTCCGATCACTCAACCAGTTCGTTGCTTCAAGAAGAAACTCAAATCGGGTTACAGTAGCTTGATCGTCTGAAACTTTTTGGGTGAATTGGTTTGGAGTAATTTCATAAACTCGCTGAAGATCTGGTTATCGAATTCTTCAACTACTTGGTGGCTGTTGGTAATTAGGGCTTTCGTAATTTTCTTTCAATTGTTCATACACTTCTTTTAGTTCTTCCATTGATTTAGCGTTTTGGTTGTAATTGTTGCAGGGGAAGCTTGCCCATACCGTTCCGACTTTACAAGCAGCTTCTTCAAATTGATCGTTCTCAATGTCTTCAATTGCTCCTTTTTCTCTGATTAATTCCAAAGCGATCGCGTCTTGGGATTGTGGGGAGAAGTCTTTTAATCCGAGTATGGGTGCCAATCGATCCCACTCGTAATCCATGACTTGGTATCTGCCTGCTGCTGTCGAACAAGTAGTACGATCGTTAATGGGTGCGCATTGTTTGATTTTGGGATGGGTGGCGAAACTGGTAAATTTTCCATTGAACACCAGCGCTTGATACCCAATAGCATCTATATCATCTACTTCAGCCCAAGCAATTGTGTCTAAAAACGCTCTTATTTTTGGTGATTCCGTTTCTTGATTTTTAGTATCCGATTCTGATTCCGTTGGTTCAGTAGAGTCTGGGACTGAGATTTCTTTGTCCGAATTGTCATCTGGAGCTATGTTTGTCTCTATTTCCTGGGTTTTATCTTTATTTATTTTAATAGTGTCTTGTGGTTGTATTTCTTGAATTGGGGGTTTATATATTTGGTTATTTTGAATTTGGATAAAATTACGGTGTTTGGTGGAACTATCATTAGTTGGTTTCGTAGTTTTTGTATCTGATTTTGTAGTTAGGGGATTTCCTAAATTTACCAGTAGCGCACAAACAGCAATCCCAGCACATATTATTATTTTGTTTTTAAGCATTTTTTAACCCTCCTATTTTTGGTGTCAAACGTTTAAATCATTTTCAGGGACAATTCTAGTTGTAAGGTTTTGGTTGTTTATTTTGGTGTTTTAAATTTTTGATACCCGATTGCTTGTCTAGCGACCGGGTATTAAAAATCAGCAAATTGAAGGGTTCTAAGGTTCTAATGTCGGCGGTTATCAAATTTAGGAGTACTATAGCGCAATCTATCCCGTCGCTGAGTACGATACATTGCACGTTCTATAATACGCTCTGTCATACCATCCAACATTTCTAGTTCCCCACCAATTAATTCCTCTTTTTCTGTAATAGCGTTGAAACTGATGTACTTAAAGTTTGTATTCCAGCCTAGAGTAATTGGTTGAGTATAACCACTAGAACCATGAATTAACTGGATAGTAAATGGGTTTCGTTTAGCTATTTGAGCCTTGCCAACTTGTAGCAGAATTCGAGCTTTTTTTGGAGTTGTTGGCATTAATGATCTGCCATGTTTGTTGATTACTAAAACTTTCATAGTTCAACTAAAAGAGAGTTGATCACCTTTCGATGTGGTTTTCTAACGTCTTTGGAGACGCTAATGACTTTTTGGGTTGCGCTAAGGTTTAAACTTTATTCCAGTAGGGAGAAGTGTAGTAGGCTTTGGTGCTGGGCAACTAGCAGCAGGGCATTGATGAGTTGTTCCTCCTATATAGGAGTTAGGTTTAGTAGGTACCGGGGCATGGCAACTAGCAGTACCGCATTGATGAGTTGTTTCTCCTATATTGGAGTGCTGAGTAGTAGGCTTCGGGGTATAGCAACCACTAGCAAGGCAATGACTTGTTCCTCCTATATTGGAGTGAGGTGTGATATGGTGAGCAACAGGGTGAGCAACAGGGTGAGTAACAGGGTGAGTAACAGGGTGAGTAACAGGGCGAGTAATAGGGCGAGTAATAGGCGAACGCGAACATAGTCCTAGCTGGGGGAGATTTTTTGCATGAGCAGGAATTTGATTTTTCACGTTCCCGGCATAGTAAGAGTTGCCCGCTGCATCATAGGATCTGCCGTCCGTGTGATAATGCCCATTGCAGTCAAGGTAGTCACCGTCTTGTATAACAGCAGTAGAAGGAGAGGTTGGAGCGCTCCTTGTAGTTCCAGTATTAGTAGAAGGAGAGGTTCGAGCGATCCCTGTAGTCCCAGTATTAGCAACAGGGTTTCCTTGTAGATCGTAGGTAATTCCGTCCTTTCCTTGACAGCGATCGGTTCCTGGTACTACGCCGTAGTGTTTGCCCGCTTGGTCTGCGCTGATTAAGCGGTATTTGACTTGAGCGATACACAAGAGATTGCCGTTAGCATCAGAAACCTGGATACCTGCTCCGGTAACGTTAATTCCATCGGCGCTAGCGGGAATTGAGTAAATAGCTGCTGAGAAGCAGCCTGCCGCTAAACCTAGTAACAAGGCAGTTGTGCTTGTCTGAGAATGGTTTGTCATTTTGTTTTATTTTGGGAATATTTGAAAAACGGAAACCGGGTAATGCCCACTTGTAATAAGTAGGTAGGCGTAAATAAAGTCAACTAAAAAACAGCTTTCTGACCCAGTACAGCGCCAAAGATGCCAAAAATGTTGTGTTTAATTGTGCCTACCTGCTTAGTAGGTATAACTTGTTGCCAGTAGTTTGTTTCGCATGCATTCTGTTGATTGATGCGATACGAACTACCGATAAATTGGTGACAAGTTTGAATTTTGTTATCCGTTGTTTACATCTTAAATAGCCCGATTTTTGTTGTGTATCTGCCTTGGGGCATAAAAAAAGGTTTAATTCGCTGAAATGCTAAAACTGGTTTAATACAACTAAAATGAGTTGTATTAAGTGAGTTGTTTATAACGAAGGGAAAGAAGTTTTACGTCTGGCGGTAGAATCAGGAGCTATGCATTTATCGCTACGATGGCTTGTCAAGCCGTGAATTTGGAGTCACTTGGACAGGCGGCGTTGAAAATTCCAAGTTTAATATTTCTGAAGTTAGAGGATTTTGTAGGAAGCGGTGCTAAGGGCATTGATCTAGTGATGGCGTTGTCGCGTGCTATAGAGGATTTATGATAAAAATCTGGGTAAGATTTTGGCGGTTTTTAGCTTGTACTGTGTTGGTGGCGGTACTTTTAGTAAGTCCAGGGCAAGCATTGGCTGGTAGTGATGCTAGCAGCTTGCCAACTCGTTTGGTTCAAGGTGGTAAGGGTAAGGCGGCTGTAAATACGCTGATGCCGGAATGGTCGCAGATTAGTTTTGGTTCTCTATCGCCAATTCAGTCAAGTGGCACAGTAGATACGCGCACTTGGACTGCTGGGCAAACACCTGACCAATTTTTGACTTTGGGTGACATTAGCCCGGCACTGTCTGTAGAGTTGTTGCCAGTGGGCACGGTACTACAGCAACCGGGAGTAGATTCGAGCCAAGTCGTTTTGAGTTCATTCCCTTTGGTGGGTGAGCAGACGCTGAATCAGTTGGTTGAGGCTGTGCCAGATCTGGGTCATACTCGAATGGCACGTAAGTTTTGGGTCCTCGAGCTAGCTTAAAATAGCGGGGATTGCCTCCGGCACGCTCGCGCGTTCGCCATGTGGCAAGGCATTGGCGCAATTAAATAGCGGTACGCACA
>CASBRB010000463.1 GCA_949127975.1 Oscillatoriales cyanobacterium PMM_0019
GGTGTTAAACAGTATGCTTTTTGAGACGCTTCAGTCCTGCCCCTATGCCGACTACACCAACAGCTAAAATACCAACTACAGGCTCTGACTCTGGAACACTATTAATTACAGGACTTGATTCTGTGATTAATTTCATAGAGTAAGCTGTAGCAGTGGTACCAGTCGTGTTTGATGTCGGCGCAGTCAGAACGGAAAAAGTAGCATTAGTCTTGTCGGCACCATTTTGGAAGTAACCCACGAAGGTATAGGCTAGTGCGGTGTTGGGTAGAGCGGCTTTTGTATATTGATTGTAGTAAAAGCCAGTAGAACTAGGAGTAGATGCACTTGAAGGATATGGAAAACCAAGGAGCTGAGTCGGTGAAACAGTTGTATTTGCAGGATTAGTTACATCAAAAATCTGTCCTTGTGTCGCAGGTGGTACTGTTAACGCTCCCACAAATCCATTAGTAGTAAAAGCATTTGTTGCTGTTGTTACTTTTACTGTACCAGGTTCGCTGGCATTTGAGAAGATTATATTAGTCGGGTTGAAGGTGGCATCTGCATTACCAGTAAAGTCTATCTCACTATTATAAAAGAAAGCTGCTTTTGCAGGAGCAGATACAAATAATATGCTTGCAGTTAAAGCAGTAACTGAGGCAACGGGAAGAAACGCATTGAATCGCATGGTAAACCTCTTGCAATAAAATATCGGGTGGCTGTTGATTCCGATTATGAATGCCTTTTTAGTTAATTGCCAACTGTTTTAGTGAAGTTTACAGAAACAATATATTACAATTGCCTATTGTTAAGTTTTGGTAAAGCTGGCGGTAACGATCGGTACGATTTGCCGTCGGATAGAGAATTTAATTGTGGTGATTTACAATTTTTTTTAGCGGCTTTCAAGTTTCCTTTTATCCCACTAGCAGCATTGAAAAATTTTACTTTTCGGGGTACTTAGGATAGATGTTGTAAAACTCTTCTGGATTTATCCGGATAGTTGCCACCACCACCAGAAGAATGAATTGGTAGATGCACCCTGATTGACCTCCCCTAGCTCATTAAGTTCGAGCTGGGGATTTTTTTTTAAGCAAGTAAGCGTAAATATAACTGTGCGGATCAACCCTGATTAATTTGGATGCATCTGCGTGTATCTGCGTTCGCAACATTGGTATGCAGTTTTAATGAGTACCAGCTACCCCAGGCATGATTACATCGATGGGGTATTCTGCTGGTTTTTCATAAATGGGTCCCATTAAGCTTCGCTATAATGGGAGACAAGGATGCGACATTTAGTTGGAGATGCTATAATAAATGGATCGAGCTGTAATCAAGTTTTCTTCAGAAGACTGTGGCATTTGTCACAAGATGTCTTTTTATGACCGAAAGGTAGCTGAGGAGCTGGGCTTGCAATTTATTGATGTTAAAATGCAAGACACAGCTACCTACCGCAAATACCGGAAAATACTTTTAAGCCAGTATCCCGACAAAGCGGAAATGGGATGGCCGACTTACCTACTATGCAACTCTCCAGAGGGAGAATTTCAGATCTTGGGCGAGGTTAAAGGCGGTCATCCCAAAGGAGAGTTTAGAAGCCGACTGCAAGCTATTCTAGATGCAGTAGCAACAGCTACAGTACTGTAGCAGTCGCTATATAGGGGCAACCACAGGGGGATTGCCCCTACGAACCGCTATATGTAGAGGCAGTGCTACAGTACTGAGCTAGTCAGATTTAATTTCTCGTTCCCAGGCTCTGCCTGGGAATGCTGTTTGGAGGCAAAGCCGAAACCAGTCGGGAACACCACCACGGGAGCAATCGGTGTTCTTTTTCATTCCCTCCTTTAGCGATGGAACGAGAAACGAGCGATGGAACGAGAAGATTGGAGGCAGAGCCTCAAAGCCCTCGTTCCCAGGCTCTGCCTGGGAACGAGAAGAAATGACAGGGCTAGCATATATAGGGGCAACCACAGGGGGATTGCCCCTACGAACCGCTATATGTAGAGGCAGTGCTACAGTACTGAGCTAGTCAGATTTAATTACTTCAAAGGATTTTACTTCCAGGACTGGGCCAATCATAGCAATGGTCATGACATCGTCTCGTACCTCACCTTTGACTTTGGCTTTTAGTCCAGATTTGCGTAATTCAGCAGGGGCATCCTTGAGTTCGTAGGTTTCCCCTTGCTCGGAAACTAAAGCCCAAGTGCCTGTACCAAATCCTTTGTGCTCAATGCAGCCAGTAACGGTAATGCTCATGCGGTTTGCTGTTCTCCTTTAGAAGCTATCTGAGCAAGTCCATAACAAAAAAGGGCATTGGCAATCAGGTACAGACGAGCCCAGATGCCATTGCCCAATCCCCACAATTCTGGGGACAATACTGCACTAACTGCCAAACAGGATGCTACGCCCAGGGCAGAACCAATGGCAAACCACTTCCATTTGGGATTTCCCAGTAGCAAGGCTACCAGTGCAAAAGGAATTAGCACACTGGCAGAAATTGGATTTAATACACTACTGCCCTGAATTATATTGCCCAGTTCGGGAATCGAACTGCCCATTAATCGCAATGGCCACTGGGGAAGATCGAAAATATAGAATCCTCGCAGGAAAAACAAACCAGAACTCCCAGCAATTAACCCACTGCCAAGGGACCAACTCCAACGGAACGGGAAATAATTTCGCAAAAGCCAGGCTAGCATATAGGAACCCAGTACCATCGCCAGTTTGGGTAACAATGCCACTGCACCGCCATCAATCCAGAAACGCGGGTTGAGATAGCCGTTATCCCGCAACCAGCGGAAAAAGTCGCGGAAGGTAATTTGTCCTTTTAATGCTAATTTAACAGCATTACCAGCGTTTAGGTGACCAGCTCCAAAGTGGTTAAGGGGGTCATCTGGTACAGTTATTACCGACTGTTTGAGGAGGTTGAGAATTTGATCGGGATCTGCTACACCCGCTGCTTTAACTAATGCTGCTACACCAGCAACATGAGGCGCTGCCATGCTGGTACCTTGTAAACCCAGAAAGTCAGTTTCCCCAGTTTCCGGGTCGCTGATGGTTTCTTGGATAATTTTACCAGTTTCACTGCCACCAGGCGCTGATATATCTACCCCGGCTCCAAAGTTAGAGTAGGGTGCTTTGTTATTAGCGGGATCGAGGGCAGAAACGCCGATGACGTGGGGATATCGCGCTGGGTAAGAGGCAGAGTTCTGATTAGCGTTGCCTGCGGCAGCAACTATAACTACGCCTTTTTGGTGGGCGTAATTAATGGCGTCTTCCATAACATGGCTTTCACCAGAACCCCCCAAACTCATGTTAATCACATCTGCCCCATTGTCGGCCGCAAACCTGATTGCTTCGGCAATATCAGCAACCGTACCACCGCCACTGGCACTTAAAACTTTCAGGGGCATCAAGCTGGCTTCGTAGGCTATACCAGCGACTCCATAACCGTTATTGGTTGATTGGGCAATGGTTCCGGCAACGTGGGTGCCGTGCCCGTTATCATCATTGGCTTCAACTGTATCATTAACAAAGTCGTAGCCTTGGACAAATTTGGTTTCTTTAAAGTCGGGGACGTGGCTGATCCCGGTATCAATCACAGCAACTGTGATGCCTTTGCCTTTGGTTTCGTCCCACGCTGGTTCTATGTTGATATTCTGTAGGTTCCACTGTTTGCTGTACAATGGATCGTTGGGGGATTCTAGGGCTGTATATACATAATTGGGCTCAATATATTCTGTCTCCTTGATGAGATCCGACTTTTTCAGGGCGTTCAAAAGTTGCCGATCGCCCTTGACAACATACACGCGATCTGTTACCGAAAATTCGCTGTTCAGGTGGGGGCTGACATGGTAGTGTTGCGCGATCGCTTTTACCTGTCTAGTAATCTCTGCTGCTGGGACATTTTCACGAAAATCCAGCACAATTGAGTCAAAGTCACCCTGAACGGCTAAGCCCTTGAAGTTAAACAGGGCAAAGCTCAGTCCCAAAACAAACAAGCACAATATCAAAAACTGTTTCATGGCCAAAAATTATCGCTAGCACCAGGCTAATTTCCACCATAACTCAAGCTGCTCCTGTTAGGCGCTGATGTTACAGGATAGTTACATTAACAGTACTGTAGCAGACTGGTCATATATAGGGTAGCCCTGCAATCGGTGTTCTTTCTCGTATTTCTCGTTCCCAGGCTCTGCCTGGGAATGCAGCTTTGGAGGCATAGCCGACACCACTCGGGAGCAATAGGTGTTCAAACTCATTCCCTCCTTTAGCGATGGAACGGGAAACAAGAAGATTGTCGGTCTGCCGTCTAGCCCTCGTTCCCAGGCTCTCTCAAATATCACCCTCATCCCCCAACCCCTTCTCCCATCAAGGGAGAAGGGGAGAAAGAGCAGAAAATCCGACTCTTACTCCCCTCCTCACAAGCGTAAGTCCTGATTTACTAAATTGGCAACCACTGCCACTAACTCAGCTACGTCTACAGGCTTAGCTAAGTGCATCTGAAAACCTGCTTCCAAAGCCTGCCTGCGGTCCTCCTCTCTAGCGTATGCTGTTAGCGCCACCGCTGGAATCTGTCTCGCTAGCTCTGAGGGTAAAGCTCTTATCTTCCGGATGAGAGAGTATCCATCCTCACCGGGCATACCAATATCACTTAGCAGTACATCCGGTTGCCATCGTTCCAGCACCTCTAATGCTTCAAAAGCAGATGCCACTGCTTTTACTTCAGCACCATAGCTTTCGATTGTCGCGGTGAGAAACTCCCCCGTGTCGGTTTCATCGTCAACAACCAAGACTCGCACACCAGTCAAAAGTCTAGTGGTGTCAGAAGGGGGACTGGGCACGAGGAGGGCATCTTGAGGAATCTTTGCGTCATTAGAAGCTAATGGCGGTTTAACGTGAGTTTCTGCAAGTAGCGGCAACTCTACTATAAATGTTGCGCCTTTGCCCTCTCCCTCACTTAAAGCAGAGATAGTGCCGCTATGCATCTCCACTAGCTGGCGGACTATTGCTAGTCCCAAGCCTAATCCCCCTTGGTCTCTGGTAGTGGTACTATCGGCTTGGCGGAAGCGATCGAATACGAATGGCAGAAACCCAGGGCTGATGCCCATACCTGTATCCCTAACACTAATCAGGGCATGGGAGCCAACACGCTCCAGTTTTACTTGAACACATCCCCCCTGTGGTGTAAATTTAATGGCGTTGGTGAGCAAATTCCACACGACTTGCTGCAAACGGTTGGCATCGCCGGAAATCAAACCAACTGCGGAATCGAGTACGGTTTCCAGTTGAACCCCTTTAGCTTGGGAAGTGAGTAGCACAGTATCGTGAGCTGCCTCAATAATACCTACCAAGTTGACTGGACGCATCTGAAGGGAAAGCTTGCCCCGCATCAGCCGCGAAATATCTAGCAAGTCTTCAATCAACTTAGTTTGGGATTGGGCGTTGCGCTCAATGGTTTCTAGGGCACGAGCAGTGGTGGCACTGTCAAAGTTGCGAGTGCGCAGTAGCTTTGCCCAACCAAGGATAGCGTTGAGGGGCGATCGCAGTTCGTGAGATAATATTGCTAAAAACTCGTCCTTCATCAGGTTTGCTTCCTGGGATTCCCGGTATAGCCGTGCATTATCCACCGCTAATGCGGCACGGGATGCTAGGGTTTCAGCTAAAGCTAAGTCTTCTTGTCCGTAACGACGCTCCGAGTACACTGATACAAAACTAATCACGCCTAAAATTCGTCCACGGGCACACAGAGGTACGATTATATATGACTTCAGGTTTAGCTGGCGCAACATGTTTAAATGTTCATTGTCGCGGCTGCCATTTATTAGTATCGAATCAGTAACCTCAGCCACCACAACAGATTTTCCAGTAAGCAGCACTTCTATCATCTGCCCAGGCTGGTTGAGATCGAGTGGATAGGAGCGATTCAGCTCGTATAGCAGTTCTAACTTGGTACTGTCTACGTGGGCAACTGCCACCCGCTGGAGGCCGTCGTCGCTGACTAAATCAACGACACAACAGTCAGCGATTCGAGGCACTGCTAGTTGTGTTAAGTTGGTCAGTATGGTTTTGTCGTCGAAAGAAGCAACAAGCTGGTTGCTAGCTTCGGCAAGGAAATGTAACCGTTCTTCCGTCTGTTTGCGCTGGGTGATATCAGTAACCATACCTAAAGCACCCTGATACTGACCTGTGGCATCGAAAATGGGATTTGTAGAGACAATTGCCCACAGTGGGGAGCCATCTGAGCGCAGGAATTTGAAATCGTGTTGTTCTTCTATACCTTGGCGACGGCGTTCCACATTTGCGGCAGCGATCGCTTTTCCTTCTTCATCCATATAATTAAATAGGGAAGTACCTAGCATTTCGCTAACGCTATAACCCAACATTTGGGCTATTTTGTTGTTGACAAAGCTGGTTTTATTTTCAGCATCAATAATCCAGATACCTTCTTCGGCAGTTTCCACAATGCAACGATAACGCTCTTCGCTTTCTCGTAGTGCCTCCTCAGCAAGTTTGCGATCGGTTATGTCCTCTATGACGCCAGTCAGGCGGTAAACTTGCCCTACCTGATTTTTGATCGGAAAGGCACGAGATCTTACCCAACGTATAGAACCATCGGGACGCACAATCCGATACTCTTCGTTGTACTCTTCTCGGATTTGTTTTGGGAAGGCTGCCCTGATGCGCGATCGATCTTCTGGATGAATAGCATCTATAAAGGATAACGGCTGTTCATACAAACTTTTGCAAGTGCGACCCCATATTTCCTCATATATAGAACTAACGTAGAGCATCTGGCTCATCTCAGGATCGCACATCCAGACAATTTCACGCATGTTCTCTGTTATTTGCCGAAACTGCTCTTCACTTTCCCGTAGCCTCTGCTCTCTCAACTCGCTTCGCCGTTTGGCAGAATTCAGCGCCCCAATTAGCGAACTAATCAGCACTGCTTCCACTAAAAATATCTCCAGTTGCCAGATTGGCTCTGAGCTGTTTAATGAGTACGAATATTTCCCAGGTACAAAAAAGTATTCGGTAGCTATGGCTGACAAAACAGTAGACAGCAAGCCTAACTCCATGCCGCCATACCAAGCGCTAACTATGACGGCAGCTAAAAACAGCCCATAAGGATACTCTATGACAATCAGATTTTGTAACAAAACGATTAACAGCAGCACTAGCGCCACCGCCAATACAGGAACAGCGTAGCGCAGCAGCCGGAAGCGTGTTAATTTCAGCATGCAGTTTTTAATATGGTTAGAGCAGCCAGGGCTGTAGAGCGCGAAAAACTCTACCCCCTTATCGGCATTAAAGCATTATTTTAGCTTTTCTATACCTTAAGAGTGATTTCGATCACACTTCCTTGACATTTTGCACCTAGCTGGTTAGATGAGACTCAGCAGGATCGTCTTGTGGTATAATTTCATCACAGCCTAGACCGATGAGCGGTCTAGATTCTTAGTGAGTAAGGCAGTTTCTTTGGGAGCGATCGGTCTCAGGATACCGTCAAATCCAGATAAACTGTAGCATCAACTACAAAACTGCGTAAGATTGGTTACATTACTGCTCAGTTATTAAGAATTGATAAGTTTTTGTCATGCACTGGGTTATAGGGAGTAGTTTGGTGTAGTAGGATGGTGTTATGTTTAATGGTTATGCGGTTATAATAATTAGTGAAGTTTTAGTTGAAAGATGAACCCAGCAAACTTGAACTATATTGCTAAGAGCTTACCAGCAACTACAGGCTATCGTTGATGAGTTGTATGTAGCCGCTGACATGGCTCTAGAAAATAATGACCTTGAGTCCGCCAGCTTACTAGCGACTAGAGCAGATCAGCTTTTTGAAGAAGCTGAAAACTTAGAAATTATCATCGAAGAACTGGAGTAAAAATGATTTCAACTAAAGATTTGATGACTCGCGCTAAAGAACTAAGTAAGCAAGCTGTTGAACTTAGACGTCAGGGTAAAGAGGCTCAGGAAACAAACAAGGAACTAGCGAAACAGTTCAGACAAAAGGCAAGAGAAGCTATGAAGCGCACTCTCGTCTTGATCTCAGAAATTAAACGCTCGCAAATGTAATCACTGACGAACATTAATTTCATTGGGGGAGTTGGTAGTTACAGGTACTACTACCATTCGATTCAATCCCTCCCCATCATTGAAATCTTGCAGGATTCGCAACGAACCGCCAGCGATTTAACTCCTTGGCAGGACTCTGAATCGGATTGAAAATATCCCAAAAAAAAGTTGGGTTTCGTCCCTCAACCCAACCTACAATCTTACTGACTCCTGTCTCCTGACTCCTGACTCCTGACTCCTGACTCCTGACTCCTGACTCCTGACTCCTGACTCCGGCGTTAGCAGATGGCAAACCTGTTTTTGAACTTTAGCAATAGCTGCGATTTGAGTCGTCGTTGCTAGCACAGTGCGTCCATCTGCTAATCTGACAATAGATTGAGCTTCCACAATGGGATCGCCCAGTTTCCAGCCTCTAGGCATTGGTAATTGATTCACCCGTTGTGCCCCATCCTGCCGCCCTGGCAAAGGTTTGACTAGGCTCACGTCGTACCGACCATTGAACGAATCGTAGGGAGTACGCGGTAATCCTCCCGTACCTGTTATTATAAAGCGGCCTTGTTCCACATTGCGACGTGCTAGACAACTATTAGCAATGGCTTGCTCAGTAGTGACTAAATTAGTTTTTATTGGTGTCAGGCTATTTTTAACGTCGAACCCTAGAGTTGTGACTTGCACCACACCATTGATTCCTATTTGTGAACTGGCGGTGATGTTACTATCAGGGGAAAGAAAGATTCCTTGAGTGATGAGTTGGATATTACCTCCTCTTCCTTTGTAGGCATTGGCTGTGATGTTGCTATTTTCTAGGGCAACAACTCTGTCGATGCTAAGCTTAATATTACCTCCATTGCCACTATCACCTGCAGTGGCAGATATAAGACTATTTGTCCGGAGAGTTAAGTCTGTGGCGTTTAGGGTAATATTGCCACCTTCACCTGAAGCAGTGGTAGCTCTAAGACTGCCTAGTTTATCCATATATAAGGAACCAGTGACGAGCTTTATGTCACCAGCATTTCCTAATCCTTGACTACTAACTGAAACTTCAGCACCATTGGTTAAATTGAGGTTCGTTGTGCTAACTGATATACTGCCGCCGTTGCCTGTAGACTGGGCATCTGTGCTGGCAAATAATCCACTGGCAGGGCTTTCATTATTAACTACGCTCCTACCAAATTTGGCAAATCTCTGGGCAAAGTTGGGATCGCTACCAGAAATATTAACACTGCTAGTAACATTAAGGGCTAGAGTACCTCCATGTCCTTGGGAGCGGGTGTCGCTGAGAATTTGTCCGCCGTTGGCAGCAACAAAAGAATCAGCTTTAATGATAATGTTTCCGCCACTACTAGAATTGAAGGTTTGGGCGTTCACAACTGCACCATTTGCAATCCTGAAGGCATGGGTATTAACCATAATATCGCCTCCATTACCCACTGCTCCCTGCTCAGTGCTGGTAAACAAGCCACTAGAAAATCCATTAGAGCTGCTCCCTGATAAATCTACAGAATTAGCAGCATTAATCAGGATATTGCCTCCCTCACCCTGTCCCCCAGGAAAACCATTCAGTGCCCGAGCAACGCCAGTTTGTATTTGAGCCCCACTTTTGAGAGAAAGCGTGCCTGTATCAATGATTAAACTACCACCATTGCCTACACCTCCCAAAGGTCCTACCGTGCTGGAGATTATGCTTCTATTTTCAAGATCGACAGAGATTGGTGCGACAACAAACACATTTCCAGCATTTCCTTGTCCTAATGTTCCGGTAAATATTTGAGTACCATTGATTAACGAAAGGGAACCCGATATGATGTTGATGTTGCCAGCATCACCAACAGCATTAAAATTTACATTGTTACGAATTACGCTGGAATCTAAGGTAATGACGCCCGTCGCGTTGAGCGTAATATCTCCTGCTATGCCAATTGACCCCAAACCTGGGTCTATTCCAGCAGACACAAGACTTTTTACAAAATCTACATCCTGGGCATTGATGACAATACTGCCACCACCTCCTGCATTCGTTACTGCCACTAAAGCATTGTTGGTAAGGCGTACATTGCTGCGCCTACTTTCCTGGGGGAAGCTCAATTGTAGATTTGAACCATCTACATTTAACCCTACGATTCCAGAGCCTGCTATGCCTCCTAGCTCGATTCGACCCCCTGAAGCTAGTAACTGTTCACCATCCAAGCGAACATCGCCACCTAGTAACAATAAACTTTGACCATCTGGAACTTGTAAACCTTCTACAGATTGATTAGTAATAGATGCCGATTTTATTTGATTGAAGAGAAACGCGGAAGGATTCACTGTCAGGACTGGAGGTACACTCGGAGCAGTTGCACTGAAAAAGCCTTGATTGCCAAACCCGATAGCATTAGACGTAGTTGCTACAAAAGAACCATGCACGTCTAAACTGGCAGAGGGTCCAAAGATAATACCATTGGGATTAATTAAAAACAGGTTGGCATTGCCCAAGACACCTAGGGTGCCCAGAATATTGGAGGGATTACTACCCGTCACCCTAGTCAGTATGTTATTAATACCTACGGGATTGGCGAAGTAGGCTGTCTCTGCGATCCCGATATTGAATTCCTGGAAACTGTGGAAGAGGTTAGCACCGCGAATTGCCCCACCATCAATCCGATGAGTGAGAATACCATTAATCAAATTACGTGTAACAACAGAACTTTCAGTTTTGAGGGTGGCATCAGGAATGATTTGGGCGCTGACGCAAGACGCGCAAGTAGTTACAGCGAACGCTACCGCTGCTGCAATCCATCCAAATCTACATCCTGTCCAGATTTTTTGTCCAGAGAGAGCCCAGTTCAACATGAAAATTGACTATATTTGTTAATCATTCCATTACTATTTACAGTTAGTTCTGCTTCAATCCGGAAAATAATCGGCTTTCCCAACGAAAAAAAACCTGGTTTCTGGATGACAACTGAAAATGTTGGCTACACATCTGTAGGGGCAATTAAGAGCCGACTGTTGCCCCTATATATGCTAGCCCTGCAATCGGTGTTATTTCTCGTTATTTCTCGTTCGTTATTTCTCGTTCCCAGGCTCTGCCTGGGAATGCAGCTTTGGAGGCTCTGCCTCCACCTCAAGGGAACACCACCGCCCTGTCAAGATGTTATTTCTCGTTCCCTCCTTTAGCGATGGAACGAGAAACGAGAAGATTGTCGGCTCTGCCTCCAAGCCTTCGTTCCCAGGCAGAGCCTGGGAACGAGAAGATCTGTAGGGGCAATCCCCCTGTGGTTGCCCCTATATATGCCCAGTCTGCGTAAGTCCTGCTTAGTAAAAACATACCCCAGCCGGATTTATAGCTGGGGTATGTTTTTAGTAGGTATTATGTTGTACCTACTACATTAACGACACTAAGTTTTGAAAACTGCTAGTGTTTCTTGTGAAAAGGACTGACGTAACTTAATATCCATTGCAAAAGACCATCAAAATCCATGACTAGAGCACCCTGTTAGTAATGTTTTACTACATTCATACTATCAATCCCGATCGAGGTTAGGGATAGGGGGTAACACCCCTCTTTATCACAATTATTTAACTTGTCATCTAACTTAAGTAGGATTACGTAGACGCATACCGATCGTAGTCAACTTTGCCGTAATCTAACTTCAAAATCCGGTCTGCACAGTGAAAATACCGATCGTCGTGAGTAACAACCAAGGCTGTTTTACCTCGGTTTTTCAGTTCTGGCAACAGTTCAGTGTAAAAAATCTTTTTGAAAAAAGGGTCTTGGTCTGAAGCCCACTCGTCAAATATGTATATGGGGCGGGTCCTCCAGGTAGGCAGTCAGTAGAGCTAGGCGCTTGCGCTGCCCTTGGGATAAGGCAGTAGTGGAAAGCACACCATTTTCGATCGCTACCTTATGGTCTAACTGAAATTCAAACAGGTACTTTTTCGCCTGGGTATCGAGATCCGGGCTGCTTAATCCCAGGAGGCGATCGAACAGATGGAAATCCGAAAAAACCACTGAAAAATGCTGGCGGTACCACTCCCGGTTTCGATCCGTAATCGGTTTGCCATCAACCTGAATAACACCAGTTTCGGGCATGTATAGTCCGGCGAGCAACTTCACCAGAGTAGATTTGCCACTGCCATTTCCCCCAACAATAAACAAAATTTCGCCTCGACGCACAGTCAGGTCAATTGGTCCTAAGGTGAACGGGTTTTCTTCCTGTTCCACCTGATAGGTATGAGTCACCCCCACCAACTCTATAGACTCCGGGTTAGGCTGTAAGCTAAGAAGAGTGCTTACGTCTTCTTCAATTGTTTGTGCTGCCAAAGATAAACCTAGAGATTCAATTTTTTCCAAGGAAATGTTAGCTCGACTTAATGGGGGAAGCGTAGTCAGAATGCCTCTCAACGGCGTCATTATAAAAATGATAGTTAAGGCATAACTGGACAAAACTGAAACTGGGATATTGACAATCTGAGGTAAGCCGAAAATTAGCAAGCCAATCGGTATAAAAAACAACATCATACCCCAACTGGCAGCAAGCGCGTATATTGTCATCCCGCTTACCATAAACTGTTGCAACTTTTCGGCAGCTACCTGAAGTTCTTCTGAGAGAAACGCCTGACGTCGTTCGCGATGCAGCTTAAGTTCCTTCGTCCCCTCAGTTGTCGTGCGGAAAATCTGATATAACCTATCTTTGGTATCACGGGCTTGTTGGAAGTCCTGCTTGCCACCGTTCACAAGTAACATATAAATAAATGTTCCCAGCACCATGAAAACAAGCAAGAAGAGAAATACAGGAACCGATAGCCAACTCAAATAAATTAGACAACCCGCTAAAAGGGCAATATTGATAAAAAGAGAAGAAACATATAAAGCAGCAGCGGAGACTATATCGACATCTTCTGTAAGAACAACTAGCAGCTTATCGGAACCAATTTTTTCCAAGTGTTGCAAAGGAGCATCCAGGATGCGGCGACTCAAACGCATCTGCATTTTGACGATAATTTCCTGTCCAAGACGAGTAACCAAAACCTGAGAGATAACAGTTGCTCCCAGTAGCAGTAAGCAGAGAGCCAGAAAGCTCCACGCTAGAGTGGCTGTTGGTAAGGTTCGTAACTCAATTTTTTTCAGGGCGAAATTAATTAGGGCAATCAAACCCGCACTACAGGCTCCACTAAGAAAACCCGTGAACGCTGCGAGGGTGACACTCATCCAAGACGTGCGTAGCAGAAGGTGGAACAGTTTCATGAAAACTCTCTTTTTTGTGATGCACCTAAGTCAGCTTCTCAAGAAGCCAATCATCTGGGCTAGGGAAAAAGGCTATGAAAGCCCAGAACAATCAAGTAGATGATTATAATCTAAGTAATAACAATACATGAATCAATCAGCAAAATAACGTAATGCGCCTACGCCAAATGGCTGAATTTATTCGAGCGGGCTGCAAGATGTGAGTAGTTGTAGGTTGGGTTGAGGAACGAAACCCAACATTACCAGGTGCTCACGCTCTATGGGGCAATACTGGATCTTTCATAGGTCGGTCTGCTAAAATGGGCATTCATTCGCCGTGATGCAAGATGTGAGCAGTTGTAGGTTGGGTTGAGGAACGAAACCCAACATTACCAGGTGCTCACGCTCTTTAGAGCGGAGAGTGTCAACAGAAGGATGATCTAGATGCAACTGCGTGGTAATCTTAAAGTTACCACCGTTAAACCAACGGTGTTGACGACTCTTTCCGGAAGTTTGGTGGCACACATCGTTTTATTAAAGGAGACTATGTTCAGTACCATGCTGTAACGGTTTCATAAGTGCTAAGTACATTTACCAATTCTTTCCCAAGAAGGAGCGGTTAAAGCAAAGCGCTACTGAACCGTAATCCCAAGCCAGAGTTCCAGTTTAGCTTGTAACTTACACAGGAGGCGCGGTGTTCCTTCCCTGTTAAGCCTAACCAGCTTAGCTGGCTTCACTGCCGCGAAAACTTGATGAATAACAAACCCAGAATTACCATAGCCCAAGCTCGTCTCGCCAAGCAGGAGTTACTCACACACCTGCAAACTCAACCAGAACTAGCAGGTATCGGCATCATTTCTACTGCTCATGGCTATTGCGTAAAGGTTAATCTGTCTACGCCTATGCCAGCAGATAGGCTTGACATCCCAGATATGGTATACGGTGTGCCTGTGCATACTGAAGTCGTGGGACAAGCTTATGCTTTTTAAGTGGTAGATTTGACACGCCATAGAACCCTCACTGCTTCCTGGTTCGACAAAATAACTTGCTGCAAATTGCGCCAGCTACTAGCACTAATGCGATTCCCAAAGTATCTGTACGAACTTGTTGAGCTTGGGAACCCTACTTGTTTTCTCCCAGTCACTTACTTTTGTGATTTGGGCATCAAGTTTTTGCAAGTCGTTCTTAGTGACGGCGGGCTTCTGAGAAAGTTCCCAGATATGCAAGCTAATTAAAAGGATAAGAAAGAGTCAGTTATGCGCCTAGAAAGCGTCAAAGAGCTTAAAAAAACTGCTCCTACAGTACTTGCTAGGCACTCTATCAGGCCATTTGCGATGGCTTTTGACAGCAGTGATAATTTGGGTTTCTTACCTACCTTGGCTTTAGGAATTTATCCAAGTGGTAAACACGATTATCAGCTTGCAGTACACGTAAATAATAAATCAGACCTCGAATTTATTCAGCCAATTTTGTCAAAAGCACGGGGAGAGGTAAACATTCAGGTTATAGGTAATCTGCACCCGCAAACCCTGCCAGTGAGGCAGAAATACCTCAAGCGCCCTTTATCCATTGGTGTATCAATATCTCACGGTGATGGCATCGCTAAAACGGGAACTCTGGGTTGCTTTGTGAGAAAACGTGGGCAATCAAGTCCGCAGCCACTAATTTTGAGCAATAACCATGTTTTAGCTAATGAAAATAATGCCCAGATTGGCGCTCCTATAATCCAACCGGCTATTTGGGATGAAGGCAACTTCAATACCGATCGCATTGCTACTCTTCAAGAGTTCGTACCCCTAATACCTAGCAAAGTTAACTTTGTAGATGCTGCCATAGCAAAAGTTGAGGCTAATACTGTAGTGAATCTATCCGAGCTTGTGGGCATCGGTTCATTGAAAGGCGTTTACCAGGGTGAGATAGGAGAGGATGAAGATTACCAGGAGCTGATTGTTGCCAAAGTTGGGCGAACTACTGGTACAACTTGGGGCAGAATCAATGCCTTTGAATTGGATCATATCTCCTTGGATTACAATCCTGAGCTAAAAAGTTGTATTTTCAACGGTATAATGGCAATTGAAGGCAGGGAGGATAATCAACCATTCAGCCGACCTGGAGATAGTGGGGCGATTATTGTCAATCAGAAGGGTTATGCAGTGGCGCTGCTTTTCGCAGGCTCGGATATAGGAGGCAAAAATAATCTGGGTCTCACCTATGCTATCCCAATAGATATAGTCCTAAAAGAGTTGGATATAGAGCTAGCTGTTAACTGAGTCATACAGGAGAGTAGAGAATGTCTGAACAAGAGAAATTTAATGTGGACGCTTTCCACGAGCAAGTTCTAAAAGCGATTGATTTGATAGAATTTTCAGAGAATTTGCAACCTGGGCAGAGTGTACCTTACTCCAGTGGTGTTGAAGAATTTAAAAAAGAGGCTGAGTCAACAGTCCAGCGCCCAGACATGAAAAAATATATCTGTCCGGCGCTCAAGACTGTTACCGATAATGCTGTGGAAGTGGCTAACGCTATCACGCCTGGATTGGTTGCAGGAGTCTTAGCGGGAACTATATTGATTCCTCTTAACCCTATTCTTTTCGGCTGGATGGCTTTGATAATTGCCAAGGCAGGTGTAGCTAGTTTGTGTGCTGATTTATGAGGGGAAATATGATCGCCCGTACTCAATATTTTAGTCCCCAAGAATACCTCGAATGGGAAGCCGAACAGCCGCTTAAATACGAATACGTTAACGGTCAAGTTTTCGCCATGACTGGGGAGACTATTCCCCACAACCAAGTCGCTATCAACCTAGCTACCTTGCTGAAAAACCACCTAGGCGGTAGAGGCTGTAAAATCCTTGGCGGCGATGCCAAAGTTGCGATCGCTGACAACGGTCCCTTTCACTACCCTGATGTTAGCGTTACCTGCGACAACCGCGACAGAAACGCCCGTCAATATATTCGTTACCCCTGCCTAATTGTTGAAGTGCTGTCTCCCTCCACTGAAAGCGAAGACCGAGGACGTAAATTTCGCCACTATCGGCGGATTGAAACTCTGCAAGAATACTTTTTAATAGATCCCTTAAGCCCCAGTGTCGAATGCTACCGTAGGAACGATCGCGGCAACTGGGAACTGATCCATACTTTTATGGAAACTTCTACCTTTACCGATAACGATCCCAAATTCGATATTGTCAGCGTGGGGCTTAATGTCCCGCTATCCCTGTTGTACTCTGACATCGAGCTGACCGAATTTTAACGCAGAGGACGCGGAAGTTTATGCTCGCGTTTACAATCACCGTTCCTGGCTCCCAAGCCTTTATTCGCGATCGTTAGTATCCTAATTAATAATATATTTGCGGACTTACGCAGACTGGGCATATGTAGGGGCAATCCCCCTGTGGTTGCCCCTACGAACCGCTATATGTAGTAGTCGTGCGTAAGTCCTGATATTATTAAATGTCATTTAGCGCTAGATTAATCAAATGTTGAAGCCTAGCAGTAGAAGAATTTTTCTGTGGCGGAGCTATAATCTAGTTGGGTTAGTGGGGCTGTTGCTGGTGAGTTGTAGTTATTCCAGCAAAAGCTCTACTGAGCTGAAACCACAAAAAATGGTGAACCCGATGAAACTTGAGAGTGACTCCTTCATCAACGACGGCTTAATTCCTTCTAAATACACCTGCGACGGGCAAGACATTTCGCCGCCCCTGAGTTGGGACGCTCCACCAACTGGGACACAGAGTCTCGCCTTAATTGTTGACGATCCCGATGCACCAGGCGGCACTTATGTCCACTGGGTTCTGTATAACCTGCCAGGGTCAATTCGCCATCTCCCAGAGGCTGTTGCCCCACAACCAAGCTTACCCCAAGGTGGCATCCAGGGGAAAAACGATTTTGGTCACCTGGGGTATGGTGGTCCTTGTCCTCCCAGCGGCACCCATCGATACTTTTTCAAACTCTATGCTCTCTCCGGGGAATTAAACCTGACATCCGGTGCTACCAAAAAACAACTAGAAACGGCAATGGATGGTCATATTCTGGCAGCGTCAGAATTCCTCGGGCGCTATTCGCGGCAGCGTTAAAGGGATACCTACTCCCTTCGGTGCTCTAAGATTATGTATTAAGCGAGGTGGGGGAGGTGGGGAAGCTAGGGAAGCAGAAAATACACATTCTTCTGGCGGGAAGGGAGTAAAGAAGGAGTCAGGAGTCAGGAGTCAGGAGTCAGGAGTCAGGAGTCTCAGCCGCTCGCGCAGAATCTCTGCCTGTTTCTGGGCTTCTGCCAACTTATCCCGCACACCCTGCACCACATCAGCAGCAGCTTTATCGACAAAATTGGGATTACTCAAGCGAGCGGAAAGGGATTTTATTTCCGCTTCCACCTTGCGGTAGGTTTTCTCCAGCTTGGCGCGGAGAGCATCCACATCCACAACACCAGCCAGAGGAATCAACACTTGCACAGTACCCACGACGCCAGCAACTGTTTTTCCAGGTTCCTCGAAAAGAGCAGGGGTAATGGTTAATTGTTCAACCTTGGCTAAATCTTGGATGTAGGATTGCCCAGTTGTCAGGGTTTGGCGTTCCCTCGAACTTTCACTCTGCAAAATCAGTGGCACCTTCACCCCCGGCTTGATATCTGCTTCGGCGCGTAAATTGCGAATTGTGCGGATAGTACCAATCAGCAGCTCGAATTGTTGCTCCAAATCTGGAGCTATCAGCATTGTATCTGCTTCTGGATAAGTTTGTAAGGCCAGAGTTTGATCTTCACCAGCTTGGGTGAGGGTATGCCAGATTTCCTCTGTGATGTGGGGCATGAAGGGATGAAATAATTTTAGTATCCCTTCGAGCACATAAGCTAGAGTTTGTTGTGCTACCCGTCGCGATGTCGGCTCCCCATTCTTTTGGAGGCGAGATTTCACCAGTTCAATATACCAGTCGCAGAAGTCACCCCAGAAAAATTCATAGAGTCCCTTGGCAGCTTCACCGAGTCCGTAGTTGTCGATGTAGTTGCAGGATTTTTGCACTACTTGATGATAGCGGGAAAGAATCCAGCGATCGCTTAAATCTAGAACCCCGCCTAAATCCTCCCCGTCATTGAAGAGAGGTGGAGTGTTGCCATCCAGATTCATCATCACAAACCGAGCGGCATTCCACAGCTTATTAGTAAAGTTGCGACTAGCCTCCACCGACTGCGACTCATCCGTTTCTCGGTTATATTCCATCCGAACATCTTGCCCTGCCCCAACCACTTCCTTAACCAGGGTGTAGCGCAGAGCGTCAGTGCCGTACTTGTCCATCAGCAACAGGGGATCTATGCCATTGCCAGCGCTTTTAGACATCTTTTTACCGTTTTCATCCAACACCAAGCCGTGGATGTAAACATCTTGGAAAGGCATTTCTCCTGTAAAGTACCCTGCCATCATCGTCATCCGGGCTACCCAGAAGAAAATGATGTCAAACCCAGTAACCATAGTGGTGGTAGGGTAGTATAATTCAAAATCGGGCGTAGTTTCTGGCCAGCCCAAAGTAGAAAACGGCCACAGTCCAGAAGAAAACCAAGTATCAAGCACATCTGGGTCTTGTTCTAGCTTGACATCTTTACCAAATTGTGCTATGGCTTTCTCCCGTGCTTCTGATTCGGTACGCGCCACCACAAACGGCGTTTCATCAGTAATCTCACCATTTGTTTGACTCACGGCGTACCAGGCAGGGATTTGATGCCCCCACCACAGTTGCCGAGAAATGCACCAGTCTTTTAATTTTACCAGCCAGTCGCGATAAACCTTTGTCCAGCGATCGGGCATAAACTGTGGTAAATTTTTCTCATCGAGCCACTCTAGGGTCGGTTGGGCGAGTGGTTTAATTTTCACAAACCACTGAGTTGAGAGTAGGGGTTCCACGGGGACTTTGCCGCGATCGCTATAAGGAACAGTATGCTTATAATCCTCCACCTTCACCAGGAACCCGTCAGCATCTAGGCGCTGCACCACATTTTTACGGGCAACAAAGCGATCTTGTCCCTGGAACAGTCCGGCATTTTCATTCAGCGAGCCGTCCTTATTCATAATATTGATTAAAGGCAACTGATGACGCTGCCCCATCTCAAAGTCATTAGGATCGTGAGCCGGAGTTACTTTCACACAACCAGTACCGAAAGCGGGATCTACCAACTCATCAGCAATAATGGGAATCTCCCGCTGCATAATTGGCAGCATCAACGTCTTACCAATCAAATGCTTGTAGCGATCGTCATGGGGATTAACCGCCACAGCAGTATCACCCAACATGGTTTCCGGTCGAGTTGTCGCTACTTCCACATTACCAGAGCCATCAGTCAGGGGATAGCGGAAGTGCCACAGATGCCCATTTACTTCCTGGGGTTCCACCTCCAAATCGGAGACAGCAGACTGTGACGCTGGGCACCAGTTAACTAAATATTTACCGCGATAAATCAGCCCTGAGTCGTAGAGTCGGATAAAAGCTTCCAAGACTGCTCTGGATAAGCCCTCATCCATTGTAAAGCGCTGCCGCGACCAATCTACAGAGACACCCAAACGCCGCAATTGGTTAACTATCTTACCTCCAGATTCTTCCTTCCACAGCCAAGCCCGTCGCAGGAATTCTTCACGCCCCACATCGTAACGATTTCTCCCCTCAGACTTAAACTGCTTTTCCAGCAGAGCGTTCACAGCAATGCTAGCGTGGTCTGTTCCAGGTAGACATAGAGTGTTGTCACCCTTCATCCGGTGGTAGCGCACTAGGACGTCGATGAGGGACATATTAAAGGCGTGTCCCATGTGTAAGCTTCCGGTGACGTTGGGCGGCGGGATGACAATGCAGTAGGGTTTGCCACCGTGGGAGGGTTCGGCTTTGAAGGTTTGGTGTTCTTCCCAGAACTTCTGCCACTTGGCTTCAGTGGTAAAGGGGTCGTATTGAGTAGCTAGGGTGGGGATAGAGGATGCAGTCATGGAATAATGAATCTGGATGGAGCTAATTAAATTTTGCCACAGGGTTGGGGACTCCACCGCAAGCAAGGAAATCAATCCTCATCCGGCTCTGAAAAAAGGGTAGTTAAATCTCGATAGCCATTTACCACCCGCATAATTTCAATTCCTTCTTCAGTTGGGCGGTAAAAGATTAGGTAATCATCTACTGGAAAACTTCGCAACAAGGGAACAAGTTCATCTCGTCTACGCCCCATGCTGGGAAACTGTGCTAAAGTTCTGCACTTTTCATTGATTTTCTTAAGAAAGCGTTCCGCCGTATCAAAACCACTGTTATCGGCAATAAAATCAATAATGCTCTCAATATCTAGACTCGCCGGAACAGCAAATCTACAAATATTACTCATTGCTCCGCCTGGGCGCGACGTTGTTGCAGCTTCTGTTGTAGTTGTTGGAAAACAATTTCTGCATCAATTAACTCACCTCGATCGGCAGCTTCAATTCCAATGGCAATTTCTTTCTTTAATTCTTCAAACTGACCCTGATAAATGCGCTCCCGTTGCTGCAATAACCTAATTCCTTCAAGAATCACATCATCAGCAGAAGCATACTGACCACTTGATATTTGACCTTGAATAAACTGTTCAATTTCAGGTGTTAGTGATATATTCATAGCTATCAAACTACCTAATTGTTGGTGTTTCTGCGATGATACTGGCTAAATTATAGCAGGTAGCGGGGAGTGTCAAGCTGAAATTGGGGTGGAGTCGTGGTAGTAGTCGAGTTCGGAAATCATCGCCCCGATGCCTTGGATATGGGATAATGGTCGCAGCGTTTCCTCAGAGTAGGCGGGAAGCTGCTGCCGTGCCCAAACCTTAGTTACAAACACTGGAATAATGACGCTAACACTCCCCATCAACGACAGTAAGCGACTGCAACTTCCGCCGTTGCAAATACCGACTCGTCTGTTGCTAGGACCAGGACCATCTAACGTTCATCCTGTAGTCCAAGAGGCGATGAATGCACCGATTGTAGGACACCTCGACCCAGCATTTCTGGCACTGATGGATGAAATCCAGACGCTGTTGCGCTATGTATGGCAGACAGATAACCAATGGACTATTGCTGTGAGTGGTACGGGTAGCGCCGCAATGGAGGCAGCGATCGCTAATGCTACTGAACCGGGCGATGTCGTATTGGTTGGGGTGAATGGCTATTTCGGCAATCGGCTCGTTGATATGGCTCAACGCTATGGTGCTGACGTGCGAACGATCGCCAAACCCTGGGGACAAGTATTTTCACTAGACGAAATCCGCACTGCCTTAGACACCCATCGTCCCGCTATTCTGGCTTTGGTTCATGCAGAAACGTCTACGGGGGCACGTCAACCTTTGGAAGGTGTTGGTGAGTTGTGCCACGATCGCGGCTGTCTGCTGTTGGTAGATACTGTTACCAGTCTAGGTGGCGTTCCTTTATTATTGGATGCCTGGGAAGTTGACTTAGCTTATAGCTGTAGCCAGAAAGGGTTGGGCTGTCCGCCTGGAGCTTCGCCATTAACAATGAGTTCTCGTGCAGTTGAGAAATTGCAGCAACGCCGCACTAAGGTGACTAACTGGTATCTGGATATGAACTTGTTGATGAAGTATTGGGGCAGCGATCGCACTTATCACCACACTGCGCCCATCAATATGTATTATGCTCTACGGGAAGCACTGCGTTTGATTGCCTCTGAAGGACTAGCCCAATGTTGGCAGCGTCACCAACAGAACGTCGAGTATCTCTGGGAAAGGCTAGAAGACTTAGGACTTACCCCGCACGTTGAGCAGGAGTTCCGGTTACCCACCCTTACCACTGTCAGGATTCCAGAAGGCGTAGATGGACGTGACGTAGCCCGTCGATTGCTCAACGAACACAATATTGAGATCGGAAATGGTCTGGGCGAACTCGCAGGTTTAGTCTGGCGCGTTGGTTTGATGGGCTACAACAGTCGGAAAGAAAGTGTCGATAGACTTATGAAAGCCCTGGGGGAAGTGTTGCCGAAGACAGTTTAACGCCAATCGTCGAGGGCAAAAACATCGGGTCGATTGTAGCTAGGTTCGTTCGGTTTTTGCATTGCCACCCCGGTGATAGTAGTGCGAAAACCGCGATCGATCATTCTGCGGTAAGCTTCGTGACGACTGGTGTTGACTCCTGCCACCAAATGGGACATTCCGCTAACAGCACTCCAGGTTTCGCACAAATCTAGTACCTGCTCAAAGCGTTCTCCTGCATTAGTTCCCGATCGTACTACCCCGAACTTGACAAAGCAATTATGACTGCCTGCTTCCGTACCCGCTCCGCAGTGACATACTGCTAATCCAGCCAACCCCTTTTCGTCCCACAAAAAAATAGTATCGCCCAGGTTCAAAGCTTCGACTGCCTGAATTTCGCGAGATAAATCTAACCCTTCGTAGATCCCATTAGTAAGTTCTCGACTGGCATTTAAGCAATTAGCCTGTTCTTCAGCAGCCATCTGTGAGTACCTCGACAACTGCAACTCTGGCTGAGAAAGCTGAACTTCTTTCGCCATAATTGCTGTAAGAAATCGCGGCCAGAAACCGAACTTTTGGTATAGGGCGTGGTGTAGTGGGCTGTTGGGAAAAGTAAACAAACCTGCTTGAGTTGTGCCCCACTGCTGGAAACGTTCCATAACTGCTGCGATGAGGAATTTAGCTACTCCCTGGTTCCACAAGTCAGGATGAACGCTTAATGGTCCAAAGAAACTACAGCTACCCCAATTGGTTCCCAAGTTAGAGCCGACAAGCTTTCCGTCAAC
>CASBRB010000464.1 GCA_949127975.1 Oscillatoriales cyanobacterium PMM_0019
TTCTCTGCGGGAGAAACATTCATCTCCAACTGCTTGAGAGTAGACAACCCTAAATTATGTGCTAAAGCACCGATAACAGGCTCAAGATTGATATAACGGTTGGAAATGTTAATTGCAATCAAACCTTGTTCTGTTAACTTGCTCAAGTACAGTTGGATTGCTTCCCGCGTCACCAAATGTACTGGGATGGCATCAGAAGTAAAAGCATCCATGACAATCAAATCATAGTGCTTATCTGGAACATCGGCTAATCTCAAGCGAGCATCACCTAAAACTATGGAAAATGGTGCTTTTGAGTCTTGTAAAAAGGTGAAGTAACGGGGATTAATAGCCAGCTTTTCAACGATGGGATCGATTTCGTAAAATGTCCACTGTTGTGCTGGTTCTGAATATGCCGCCAGCGTACCTATACCTAAACCCAGTACCGCAACCTTGGATAAATGTTTTGTGCGATTCAACTCCCTGAATACTTGCCCAATTGGTCCAGTAGGATAAAAATAAGTTAATGGTTGGTGGCGACGTTGGGGAGCGAGACTTTGTTTTCCATGCACGGTTGTACCATGCAGCAAAATGTGGTATCCTCCTTGCTTGTCAAACAAAACCCGATTAACGCCAAAGAAACTGCGCTCAGAATCAAGTATCCTACCCATACTGGGGATATAAAACTGGCTCAGTAGTACAATTAAGGCTATGCCGACACCAAAGCGTACCGGGTGTAGTGTGAAAGAATAACGGATGGCAACCAGGATGCTCAAGGCAAACAGGCTACCAACCAGACTCATATTAAAGTATTTGAGTTGAAATCCCACGAGCAGAGATCCCAGTAGCAGCCCGATGCTGATGGGCAAAGTCTTTTTCAGGGGGAAGAAGGATTGAGTAACAGAGTTATCCTTCCTAGAGGGGAGTTGCAGTAGTAAGATACTAAGCCCCATGATTAGAGGATACTCTAGAATAGATGGAAATAGTAAAGGGGCAGCGATCGCATTAAATAGCCCACCCAAAACACCACCAACAGCTATCCACAGGTAAAAAATAGTTAAATATTCAGAACTAGGGCGACTCCTAGCTAATTCTCCGTGAAAAACACATCCCAGTACAAACAATCCCAGCAGATGCAAAGGCAACAACAGCCAAACAGGCTGCATAACCTTCAGCAAAGATAAAACGATTAGTGCTGTCAACAATAAAGGTAAAAACCCTACTAAAGTGTGATGAGGCAGTAGGGGTTTACGGGTGAAGGTAAAAATAAATGTCAACAGATAAAGAGCTAATGGCACAGCCCACAACAGCGGGATAGCTGCAATATCTGTGGTTATATAAGTAGTAACACCTAAAAGTAAGCTAGAAGGCAGGAAAGACAGCAATACCCATTGAGCTTGTTGTTGAATATTTGGAGATGTAGCGTCCACCGTCGCGGAGGTTTCTGCAATTTTGTTAGGTAGTTTGCGCCACAGGAATGTGGCACACCCTAGCGTCAATAAAGCTAGTAACCCGTAACCAATTTTCCATAACCAACTTTGCTCAGTTAAAGTAAAATTCGGCTCAATTAGAATCGGGTAGCTTAACACACCTAAAATACTGCCCAAATTACTGGAAATGTAAAGGAAATAAGGATCGGAGCTGTCTGGGTGAGCAGTATCGGCAAACCACTTTTGTATCAAAGGCGCACTGGTAGAAATCACAAAAAACGGCAATCCTACAGATACCAGTAGCAAGGCTAATAACCAAGGGATAGGATTAGCATCGTGAGGAGGGACCCAACCTTTAGCTATTATAATGGGTAAAGAAGCGATCGGGAGTAACAATAAAAAACTATGAATCACAGCTTGGCGACGTGTACCCCACCACCGGGTTGTCAGGTGGGAGTATCCATAACCAAGTAATAAAATTGATTGAAAAAAGAATAGACAAGTATTCCATACCGATGGAGATCCGCCTAACAAAGGTAGAATCATCTTTCCTACCATTAGCTGCACCCAAAAAAGTAGAAAGGCACTGACAAAAAGGGTAAAGGAGAAAAGAATTAACAAGGGCATTACCTCTAAAAAAAGTAGATACAAACGTTGTCAAGGTTCGTAGTGAGGGCTTTAGCCCTCAGAGTAAGGGCTAAAGCCCTTACTACAAACATTCTCATAGTTCGTAGTGAGGGCTTTAGCCCTCAGAGTAAGGGCTAAAGCCCTTACTACAAACATTATCAAGGTTCGTAGTGAGGGCTTTAGCCCTTAGAGTAAGGACTAAAGTCCTTACTACAAACATTCTCATATTAAACTAAAAATAATAGACTGCTCATATCTAGAGGATATTAAATCATGGAAACCAGCAACATTGATATCGTTTTCAGTTTTGACACCACTGGCAGCATGTACCCCTGCCTCACCCAAGTTCGCCGCAACATCAAAACCACAGTTACCAGACTGATTAATGAAGTTCCGGGGATGCGGATAGGTATTATTGCTCATGGTGACTATTGCGATGCCGGATCGACTTATGTTACCAAAAAGTTTGATTTGTCTGGTGATGTAGATGCCATCTGTAACTTTGTCCAAAATGTAGAGCCGACTGGTGGTGGGGATGCGCCGGAGTGTTATGAATTAGTTTTGCACGAAGCCCAGTCACTTGCTTGGACATCGGCTAACTCAAAAACGCTGGTGCTAATTGGTGATGATGTTCCTCATCCACCAGCCCAAACACCTCAAAAGCTAAACTGGCGGCAAGAAGTTGATAAATTATCTGAGATAGGAGTTACAGTTTATGGCATTCAAGCCTTAAATCGACCTCACGCTACACCCTTTTATAAGGAACTAGCCGAGAAATCTGGCGGATTTCATCTTAACCTAGATCAGTTTTCTTATATTACTGACTTGTTCTTAGCAGTTTGTTACCAGCAATCGTCAGAGGAGCAACTGCAAGCTTATGAACAAGAAGTAGTTAATCAAGGTCGCATGAGTCGTGGGTTAAACAAGATTTTTAATACCATGATGAAGCGAGAAACAGAGTCTGACTACGGTGAAGCAGATTTGCGAGCTGTTGCCCCTGGTAAATTCCAAGTTTTGGAAGTAGACAAAGATATCTCGATTAAATCATTTGTTTTAGAAAATGGTTTGACGTTTAAAGTAGGGCGAGGTTTTTACGAATTCACCAAAACCGAAACCATCCAAGGCAGCAAAGAAGTTATATTAATGGATCGGAAAACGGGTGATTTGTTTGCAGGAGTTGCCGCACGAGAAATGTTGGGTTTACCCGCAGACTCGACAGCTAAGATTAAACCGACTAACTTGGAAAAATATGTGGTGTTTGTCCAAAGTACCTCTGCTAATCGTAAACTGATTGGGAAAACCCGTTTCCTCTACGAGGTAGACGACTGGAAGTGATTGTCAGGCGATGCAAGGATTTTTCCCAGAGTATAAAAATTGTAGGTTGGGTTGAGCGATAGCGAAACCCAACAAAACTTACTCGGTATAGCAAGTCTAAATCATTTATACAAATGCCCGCACTTCGTGCCGCTACCGCTAACGCTAACACCCCCAACCCCTCTCTGGCAAA
>CASBRB010000465.1 GCA_949127975.1 Oscillatoriales cyanobacterium PMM_0019
CCACCCCCCCCGCCACCGCCATTACCACCACCGCCACCGCCACAAGTAATTGAGCGTGAACGGGTGGTGGAGCGAGTTGTACAACGTCAAGTGCCTGTTTATCGGTTCTCTAGACGTTGGGTTCTCAGTTCTCTAGTATTTGGTGGGTTTGCCGGAGCTTTAGGCTGGGAATATCTACGTCCAAAATCTTCTCTCAGTCCACTCCAAAGCAGCAACACAAAACCCTTGAAGCCTGACGGTGCGACAGTTGCCACAACCAACGTAAATAAAACTACAAGCGGCAACTATACCGAAAATTTAAAATCTGGTGTCACTTTAGAAATGGTAGCCATACCTGAAGGTACTTTTCTGATGGGTTTACCAGATGGGGAAGGAAATGACTATGAACGTCCTCAGCATCAGGTAAAAGTGCCAGGTTTTTACATGGGCAAATATGTAGTGACAAATGCCCAATGGAAAGCGGTAATGGGAACAGATCCTGTATCTAGGTATGATGCCAAGTTTGCAGGCTCAAACCAACCCGTAATCGGAGTGAGCTGGAATGATGCCCAGGAATTTTGCCAGAAGCTCTCAGGCTTAAGTGGAAGGAAGTATAGACTACCAACAGAAGCGGAGTGGGAATATGCTTGTAGAGCAGGAACAACCACACCATTTTACTTTGGAGAAAATATAAATACTGAGCAGGTGAATTACGACGGGAATTATCCCTATAAAAATACAGCCAAAGGAGAATATCGGGGGAAAACCACAGAAGTAGGGAGATTTCCAGCCAATAGGTTTGGATTATACGATATGCACGGGAACGTATGGGAGTGGTGTGAAGATGAGTGGCATAACAATTACAATGGAGCACCGACAGATGGGAGCGCTTGGGTGAATAAGAATGAGAATCGTTCTCAAAGTGTCCGCCTCCTGCGCGGCGGTTCGTGGTACACCATTGCTGACTACTGTCGTTCTGCGTGTCGCATTAGGGACGTTGCGGGCCTCAGGTTCAACAATTTCGGTTTTCGGGTTGTGTGTTCCTAGCCGAGGACTTTTTGCCCTTTGCACTCTTGCCCTTTTACCCTTTACACTTCTTAACTTTTCACTCTCTGGCGCGTTAGCGCCTCGAATTTTTTTTTAATTTTCATTAGAATAATAATATACTATGGATGAACTGAATTATCGCGAAGTGGTGCAAAAAATTTACTAAATTTGCTGTTGATTGAAATTGGTGTAACAACACACCAAGTCAACCCGCCGAAAAATTGAGAGGTTGCCAATGACTTACACCCCGCAAAAACTTCTAACCTTTGAAACATTCCTCGCTCAATATGGTGACAACCCCCGCTACGAACTTGCTGACGGAGAATTAGTTGATATGGAACCCACTGGACCCCACGAAACCGTCAGTGGTAAACTGGCAACTCAAATCGGCATTGCGATCGCTACAGAAAAACTCCCCTGGTTCATTCCCCGCACTTGTTTACTCCGTCCCTTCACAGATGCAGCTACTGCTCGACGTCCCGATATAGTTGTATTAGATGAAACCGTTCTCGCTAATGAACCTCTCTGGGAAAGAGAACCTGTGATTACCTTGGGACGATCGATCAAATTGGTAGTAGAAGTCGTCAGCACCAACTGGGAAACAGATTATGCCCGAAAAGTTGAAGAATACGCCTTTCTAGGGATTCCTGAGTATTGGATCGTTGATTATCGCGGTTTGGGGGGCGTGGCTTTTATCGGTAAGCCGAAACAACCGACTGTCACCGTTTGCCAACTGATTGACGAAGATTACACCCAGCAACAATTTCGCCTCAGTCAACCAATTATTTCTCCTCTGCTAAAGAGCTTGCAAATTCGGCTCGATGATATTTTGCCACGTTAGGCGATCGGTCATCATGCTAAAATATTGATATGCAAGTAGAAAAAATGTCTATTTCCTTACCACCGTCCCTGGTGCAGTTCATTGAAAACTACAAAACCATCCATCAATACAAATCGCGATCGCAAGTAATTGAAGTAGCATTGGAGTTGTTGCGGAACCAGGAACTAGAGGAGGCTTACCGAGAGGCGTCTCTTGAAGTTGACTCTGATTGGGATGTAACAACTGGGGATGGGTTGACTGATGAAGCGTGGTGGAAATTGTCTCATCATCAACCAGGTGGCTGCAACCAAAAATAACTTATGCGTAGAGCGAGCGATTAAAGTGCCGTGGGCCGCTAAAGCGCTTACTACGAACTAGCAAGTTGATATTCCCTACTCTTCAAGACTCCTCTGCTGTTGGGTTTCGTACCTCAACCCAACCTACAACCAAGATCCGCAAAGGTGTTCTAAGCATAGATAAAATTTTATTATTACATTAAGTACGCAAGACCAGGCGGATTAATTCAAATTGGGCAACCACAGGATAAGGGAAAGGGACTGGGATTGGGAGAATGCTTCCCTCTCCCTCTCCCTCTTTGCCCCTACAGCCCCCATCGAAAATTCCATTCAGTTTCTAGCTAAATTCTATTCCTTTTAACCGATCGATATTGCTAAATTGGTTCAAACAACGTTGATAGAACTATGTTCAACATCGAGCTTACCTGGGATCGTCCAGCCAAAATTAGTTCCCAAGTCACGAATCATGTTCTGCGGGTTCGGATTATACCTCAAGGTAGCCAGCAAGGATTGGGAATGCCCCTGCACCTAGCTCTGTGCTTAGATACCAGTTCCTCCATGCAAGGAGAGAAATTGGAACAAGCTAAACTCGCCTGTCAGTCAGTGGTAGCTCAACTCCGAAACCAAGATAGTCTCTCTCTTTCCAGCTTTGCCAGCCGAGTTTCCCCCCTGCTCCAGAAGGCTCGGAGTAGTTCTGCTAATACTAATCTCGATCGCTTGACTGCTGATGGAGTTACCCGTACCGACTTAGCTTTAGACTGGATACAGACTACCCTCCCAGCGGAACCGGGCATCGCGAGAGTTGGTATTCTGATTACTGATGGTCATGCTACTAATAATCAGGGTAAAATTCTCGAAGATATCACACCCCTAATTAACCAGGCAACCCAACTAGCAGCAGCCGGGATTGTTTTGTGTGCAGTAGGTCTGGGTAATGCGGCTAACTTCAACACGGGATTTCTGGTAGAATTGAGCGATCGCGGGCGGGGTGCTTTCCTTTATGCCGATACTCCTGCGGCACTGGAACCACTCCTGCAAGCTAGGTTATCTGCTTGTCAGGCGATCGCTGCGGATGCTGTTAAACTGAAACTGGAACCAGCAACTGGGGTGCAAATCAAAGGTTTTTGTCGCTTTCGTCCCGAATATCTGCCTTTAGAAGAAACTGCTCCCAACGAGTTAACCCTAGGATTGCTGCAAGCTGATACACCTACAGATATTCTGATTGAAGTGGAAATTCCAGCCCTAGGTTTTGGGGATTCTGCTCATAGTCGCGAGGTTCTGAACGTTCAACTAATGGCTCCCGGAACTGCTCCAATTATAGGACAGGCAAGCATTCAGTACACTAATTCTTTCCGAGAATCCCAGCAAGTAGATGAAACGGTGAACAGCGATCGATTGTTCTGGGAAATTAATTTATACACTACAGAACTGACTCGCACTAATGACCCAAAACGAACTGGGGAATTACTGACTAATATTCAGGTAGCTGCCATGAAGTCGGGGGAAGCCACAATTGCTAACCAAGCCGCTCAACAATTAGAAACTTTGCAGCAATCGGGTCGAGTTAACACCGATAAAACAACTAAGTTGCTGCGTGACTCGCGGAACTTAGGAGGTCAATAATGGCAGATGAATTTGGTCTCGAACCTATTCCTGGTCTAGGTCGCTTAAATCCTGATAATACTGCTCTACTGGTATTAAACGGACCACTAACCGATCGTAGGTTTCCCCTCCATCAGTTACGTACTGTAATCGGACGTGATGACCCGCCCCAGATTACAGTAGACCTAGATCTGAGTGCCTGTGAATTGGGGGAGCCACCTGCAATTTCCCGCCGTCATGCTGTATTGCAATGGATTAAAGGCGAACTTCAGATTATCGATCTTGCCAGTCGCAACGGTACGTTTGTTGATGGACAACAGATCGTTTCTCCTAACTCTAACCAACCCTCTGCTCCCTTTCTGCTCAAAGCAGGCAGCAAACTTAAACTTGGCAATCTTGAACTAGAGGTAATTACTTATGGATAATTTATCAACACCGCAGCGATTGAGTACCTGGGCGAAGGTTCACCACGTAACTTGTTTAGGTAAAAACCATGAAAAAAATGAAGATAATTATCTTTTAGAATTCTGGCCTGATGGTTCCTCTCTGTTGGCTGTAGTGGCTGATGGAATGGGTGGAAATATGGCTGGTGAAGTAGCTGCCCAGATTGCTGTAGATACATTTCGTAAATTGCTCGATCGAACCTTACCTGCTGATTCTAGAGAACGCTATGACTTGTTGCTAGAAACATTTTATGCTGCCGATCGAGCAATCCGCGAGCAAGCCAGCCAAAGTTTTCAGTTCTTGGGTATGGGAACAACAATTGTGGCTGCTATCATCACTCCCACTGAATATATCCACCTCTACGCCGGAGACTGTCGTCTTTACCATTTGCGTAACTCTAAGATTATCCACGTTACTGCCGACCATTCTATTATGCGCCTGTTGCTTGATAGCGGTCAAATTACCCGCGATCAAATTGCTAGCCATCCCATGCGCTCTGTCGTTAGTTCTTGCCTGGGAGGTAAGGGTGGTAACAGTCAAATATCGATCGACCCTAAATGGAATGATAGCAAACCCCCGATTTATCAGCTCGAAACCAATGATTTTTTGTTACTTTCTAGCGATGGGATGCACGGCTCTGTTCCTGACGAGACTATACAAGAACTCGTCCAACAATCTGATAATTCTCCAGAAAAACTCGCAGCATTTTTGAGGGATACTGCTCTAAAAAATGGCGGACAGGACGATCTCACAGTCGTGGTAATTAACTTGTTTGGAGAAAAATAATTGTCTGGACTTGGGCCTAGGGATGTCCTAGGTCCGGCTAGGCTACGCGCACTGCCATCTGGACACGGATATAGATGGTGCGTTACATTTCATTAACGCACCCTACAAGAGCGGATTGAGTAGTGCGTTACATTTCATTAACGCACCCTACAAGAGCGGATTGAGTAGGGTGTGTTAGCGTCAGCGTAACGCACCGAAAATTAGTAACGCACCGAAAATTAGCATAATTATGGTGCGTTACATCCCACATTCCGCACCCCCAACTCCAACCTTGGATTGGAGTCGGCAGCGTTCCAGGGTTTGGCACTCGATACGCTTTTGACGCTCAGCGACAATTGTTTCTAAGTTTGGTCTGCCAGTAGCAGTTAATCGCCAGTCAGCCCAAAGTTCGTAAAGTTTATCGACAATGAAACCGATAATAGGCAACTTGGTAGCCGCATAAATCCACCCCATTCCCAGAATCTCGTAGACACGGCGGAAAACCTCAACATTTTTGATAACAGTGCCATCGGGCAGTAGGGCGTGAATGCGTCCCATTGCCGCTTCAAAGTCAACCCCTCCATGCTCAGATGGGGCATAGCTCGATTCTGCAATGTCTACAAACCTCACCAAGCCTCTACCTGCGTCCCGTTTCCTCAAAAAGTTAACTTCTCTCATACACAACGGACATTCCCCGTCGTACAATAGCTTAATCTGGCATTGGGAGCGTGAGGTATCGAGGCGAGAGCCTCCGGGGACGCTACTGCGATCGGCAACTTCAATAGTTTCGCTAAACTGAATTTTTGACGAAGACATAATTCTAGGAAAGAAGAGGCGCTTGACTATTTTACCAAACTATGAATAAGAAAGTGTTCAAAAAAGAAATTTTTAACTTTATCAAAGTTTTATCCACAGTCCTGATAGCTAGTGCAATTGGCTTAGAATTGTGGAATCTTTATGCTAAACTAACTACTACTGCTATACCACATAGTCTAACCATTATTTTTGGGATTGAGCGCTTCGCCATTACTATTCATTTAATAGAGGGATTAGTAGCAGGAGCTTATGCACCTTCAAAAAATAAGATACCAATTAAAACTGGTATCTATACTTTTTTTGTAGGCACGGTGGGTTTGTTAGAACTTTTAGATCGGGATGATTAATTGGAGAAAACGGATATTACGTTAGCTCTAGCATATATCATGATAAGTTCTTTACAAATGGCGCGATCGCTTCCACAAATTCATAACTAGATTCGTAAGGTAAGACATTACGACCTGCAATCTTCACCCCCTGAAAATTGGTCAAGCAGTTCATGTAGTTAGCCAATCGTTGTGAAGGTGATTCACTAGAACCAGTGGTGCCAATACTAGATGCGGTTTCTCCCATCACCACCAGAGTTGGTTGAGTAATGGCAGCGAACAAGTCTGAATAATCCTGTCGCCAAAATCCTGCCAGGAAAGAAAACACGGCATAGCGACTTTCAATCAAAGCTGCTCCCTCCAGCAGGGTATCTATCCATTCTGCATCAACTGCTTTTTCTGAATCAAAAAGTTTTTTCGTTGAAAACGACTGCAAAAACTGGGGGCGTCTAGCGTACCGATAAAAAGCAGTGCCTACAGGTGAATCAAATAAAACGTTCCAAAGCAATCTTTGTCGCCATTGGGGAGTCTTTTGCGTCATTAATTGCCAGGGTGGTGGGCCGCTCAAGACTAGCCCTTTAATCAAGCCAGGTTCAGGCAATTGTTTTACTAGGGCTAGAGCCACAGGTAGCAGCGCACCTTGCACGACTACAATTGCAGGTTGACCGATCGTAGTTTGTAGGAAATACAGCAGTTGTTGTGCCCAGTCGTTGGGAGTATATGCTACGCGAGGCATATTGCTCATCCCGCATCCCAACAAGTCTGGGTTATAAATTGGATTGCTACAACCCGCCTTGAACCACTCGTTGCAGAAGCGATCCCAAAAATGTCGGGATAACCCTACCCCAATAGGATGTATCAGCAGCAAAGGGGAACCAGATATTTCTTGTTGAGTTGGAGCGTGGATGGAGTAGGCACAGCGATAATTTTTCCAGGTATAAAACTGGGTAGTTACATCAGTCATTGACTTCCTTGGAGTTAAATATTTCATAATGGTTATTGCTGTAGAAGTATTTGATAATATTTTACAGATAAAATAGAATACTAAGTACGGAAATCAATTGCTTGTAACAGCAGTTCTGCGTCTTGGGAAAATGGCTCTCGCTGCAACAGAAAATCTAGGACAATGTTGGTATCAATTAAAACTTTCACTGAAGATATTTTTCCACCCGCTGCTCTTCCAACATCGCAGCCACTTCTTCATCTGTTGGTGCAGATTGGTCTGTTTTTAACAAGCCTCGCATCCGTCGAATAGCGCCAGAGCGTTCAGGCTTGGAAATTGATGTGTCCTGCAATGACTCAATGATGGCACTCACCAGCGCAAGGCGATCGCTGGGTGGTAGATTAAAAGCCTGTTTCTTCAGTTCTTGCAGCAACATAGAGGACTCAATGGGTCTAAGGTCTAGAGTCATGATACCACTATTGCTTATTCATGACTATAAATTGAGCGAAGTTTTATCATACTTCAAATTTTAAGCCGATGGTAAACAACTCCACAAATCGCTGACAACAGCAGCCACCCCAAGGTACTGACTCGCAAATCAAACAGCGTCACGTCTACCGTATTAAACAAAGTACAGCCTAGGAAGGCTACTAGATAACTGAAAATGATTAATCTGTCGCTACGCCGAGGGTAGCTGGCACAGAGCAAGACGCCTTGAGCTAGAACCCAGCTAATTAAGCCACAAAATAGAATTGTTGCCGGGATGCCAGTCTCCGCCGTCAGCATTAGAAACAAGTTATGAGGATGTCCCAGCCAAACGTGCATTTGTTGCTGGTATAATAGGGTAAAATTACGTAATCCCCAACCAGTCCAAGGACGCTGCTGAGTCATCCACCAGGCAAAATGCCACTGATTCACTCGTAGTATTTCTGGTGGGCGGTTAGAGTAAAGTTGGTCTGTGAGTCGCGCCCAAAAGAAAGCGGGAACAATCGCCCGCAGCCATTCACGCACTGGCGAAACACCAAAAGCTGCCCCTAGTACGCTGCCAGCAACTGCTGCAACGAAAGCCACCAGCCAACGCCACCCCTGGTAAAGGGCAAAGGCAAGACAACTGAGAACGGTAATTATCCAGGCATTGCGAGAGTCTGTTAAAATAAGAGCTAGAGCATTCCCAATTACTACAATACTCAAAAACCCGATCCGCAAGGACGAATTTATACTTTTCAACCCTGACTGTTTACGCCTGAATTCTTCAACCCATAGCCCCAGCCCCAGGATAAAAACCATCTGGAGATAACCCGCTAGGGTATTGGCGTACATAAACACAGAAGACATCCGCCCAACGGGATCGCCTTTGGGCTTAATCAGCCAACCTAAGATGATGTGTGTTAATTCTGAACCAGCCCAGCCCCAAAACAGTTGCCCGAAGCCAAGAATAACCATTGGCACAGAAGGGATAACTATAATCCAAGCCCACTGTCGTAGCTGTAGTGGTGTTTGAATCAGGGTGCTATACGCTACAAAAATTATAAAATACGGTAATAAATTAGCTAACCCTAGAAAAGCATCGACCGGGTGAAAAGCTAAGCAAGCTGTAATTACTAGCCAACCTGTTAAGATAGCTAGTCCCCAGTTTAATGGACGCACAATAATAGTTTGACCCTGTTGGTAACAGGTGGCAAGTGCTACTACAGATAGTCCTACTGCTCCGACATAAACGCATAAAGGAAATATGAAAAGACTCACCCCGGCGCAGTTCCAAAAAGCTTGTAAGCTTAGAACTGGATGCCGGAAATTATCCTTAAAGATGAATAATATAGGGCGAAGCACTTTTTGTAGTGCAGGATAAAATTTCATCTAATTGATGAACTCTAAAGAATGGGGGATTTTCCGATTCAGGACTTACGCAGACTGGGCAAAAAGGAGCCAGGAGACAGGTGGTTTGAGTAGGGAGATGGATAAATGGTTTTTAAGACCCCAGTAAATCGAAGATAAACTCGTCTTCAATCAATGGCAGCGATGCCTCACAAAGAAACTCCTGACTCCTGACTCCTGACTCCTGACTCCTGACTCCTGACTCCTGACTCCTGACTCCTGACTTCTGACTTCTCGATCAGGCTATTTCCCAACATTCTGTACGGGTGAGGCGAATTTGTGCTAGAGCAATGATAGTGGGAATAATGCGACCATAGTTAGTCGCGATCGCCCGCCAGCCCAAATCAGCAACAAACCAACCCCACATTATCGGTCCTATCAAAGCAAAAACACTGCGGGCAGCACCATAGCGGGCAGCACTGAGAGCCATGCCCCGCCGTGCTGTTTGCATTGTCAGGTAGTTTTGAAACTGAGCTGCTGCTGCGCTGCCACCTTGGACTATAGCTTCTGTAGCAACTTGGTACCCAGCAAAGTGCAATGCAAATTGACGGGCAAGTTGTTTCAGCAGCAACGGTCGGATAATAGAACTGACAGCCAGGACACTGCTACCTTTGAGCAGTAAACCGACGGGATCGTGCTGTAGCTGCACTGGCAGTGGCTTGTCAAGTTGAGACTTAGCCAGTTCTCTTTGTACTTTTCCTGTCAACGTTTTCTGTTCCGATTTTGGTAAGCGTTTCCATGCCCTACCCATGAGGTGGAGAAATATCTCTGCCTCTAAATCAGTGGTTGACAGCTTATTAGAGTAGGGGATTTTCAGGTAACGACAAACAGTAATCAGCACTTGCCTGTAGGTTACTTCACTGGTGCGTCCCCGCAGTACAGTCATCCCATCTGCCGCTAAAAAGCGGAACCTCTCCTCTATAGCATCAATCCATGCTTCTCGATCTTGGCTTTGGATTTCGATGGGATCGAGCGTCTGAACATAATCTAACGGGTTAAACCTACGGCGAAACAGGATTTCTGTAAGTTGCTGTAATTCTTCTTCCGTAGCTAATTCTAGCGCTGCTCTCAATTCGTCCAAGGCTCCTCCCTCCCAGTGAATAGATTCCCACTGTTCCTTATTTTACCTAAAAAAGTTCGGGAGCATGAAAACGACCACATTTATCTGGTGGATGAAATGCGAAGCGGCGATTTAAATCGCCTACAGGTGGGAGGAATTCCAGGCATTCACGCAAATTTTTAGCCATCTAAACAACTCTACGTTTTGCTTCATTTTTGTTCTTAAAGTATTGTTTATGACAATTTAAACGCATGATAAAACGCCATTTTTCAGCGGTCTCAGCAGTCCTCACGGCCTTGACTTCGTGTCTCAGGCGTCTGCTCAGAGCGTTCCCGAACCAATTTCGGGTGGTCTGGAACCTTTGGCAGTCCTCGGTCTAGGTAGCTTATGCTTCAGGAAAAAGCTAGCACTTTCTACTAAGTCTCAACCTAAGGCGAAGATGAGCGGCAATGTTTAATCGATCGACTTAGTAGTAGGGTGGGTTAACGAAGAGTAACCACCATTTTTGGTACTATCTCGGTCAAGGTTGTTTGTGAAAGTAACCAATCACAGTGTCCTTGCAAATCGGATCTGCGTTTCAGTCACTACAACAAAACTGTCCGGCAATTGTTCAAGATATGCCTCCAAAAAACGCTGTAAAACGTTAATTTTGTTAGCAGATCGTTCATTTTCAAGGCGTAGAAGAACAATACCTCTGTGCGGTCGCCGATCCCGGTAAACCTTCTCGCCAAAATCTTTGTCGTTGGTAATTAAAATCCAATTCTCATCAAAAGCCTTCTGGACGATCGCATCATCGTCTATACCTCGTGCTTCTTCATAGACTGAGAAGACTTCATGCCCCCGATCGCGTAACCAACAGGCTACAGCTACACCAGTGCTTTCGTCTACCAAAAAGCGCATTTATGCAATCTCCGCAACCAGTGGCATGAAACTTGTGCTTTCCAATGAGCGGGACGCGAATAACAGACAGGCTCGGATGTCAGCCTCGACCAAACCTTGATACTCTTCGAGAATTTCTGTTACAGTTGCACCATGCGCGAGGAGATTGAGAATATACTCAACGGTTAGTCGTGTCCCTGTGATTACGGGTTTGCCGACCATCACTTTTGGGTTGTTGGTAATTCGGTTCAAGAGTTCTTCATCTGTCATATTTGTATTCTAACGAGGGTTAGGCTCACTTGCTTATGACTATCTCTAGGTATAGTAGTAAAGTGGGTTACACTTCGTTAACCCACCATTTTTGGTCAAATCTTTGACAAAAATGTTGCCAGCCATCTAAAATTAGCTTTTCCTCATGGTCTTTGTCTAGCTGCGCACCGACACGTCGTAATGTAATGGGTAGAAACACCATAATTGTTATTGCATTTTTATTCTCATTAAAAAAAACTCAAGTTTTTTAAAAAACTCTTCACGAGCAATGCAATTTATCTCACTCATATAGGCTGTAGCTGTAGGTTGGGTAGAGCGAAGCGAAACCCAACAGCCCAGGGCTATGCTAGTAGCTGTAGGTTGGGTAGAGCGAAGCGAAACCCAACAGCCCAGGGCTATGCTAGATGCCATGTCAAAGAGGGAGAGGGAGAGGCGAAGGGTACACATATCTTTATAGGTTTTAGCCGAGTACAGTACACCTGTTCGATAGTAGGGGTAAAGCACATTGCGGGCACCCCTACCCCTACCTAATGTCAAAGCTCACCCATCGCTAGCATCTGAATCACACGAGGCGTTCCTGGATCGAACCCAGCCAAATCCCAAGACAATGGATCTTTGGGGTCTACTAAAGTGATTTGGTAAGGCGCAAGGGTGACATAAACTGCCTTAATATCAGGGTTCACCTTCTGGCGATACTCAGCCAATGCCTCGCTAGGATGCCGCCTGCCAGCCCAGCTTTCTGAATCTGTCCAAAAGCAGATGACATCTGCCTTGAACTTGTGCTTAATCATCCAGTCGTAAGCGACGGAGGCATCTGTTCCTCCAAAGTTTTGGTTGCTAGCCTTGGTGACAGCGGAACTAAAACTGTCTTTGCTGGAAATACCCAAGTCGCGAAATTCGGTAGCAAAGCCGCGAATCATGTAGTTTTTTTCAGCCTTAGCTGTTACTAGAGCCATCGTTGTGGCAACTTCGCAACAGGTAAGTCCCATATCCGCGATTAGACTGCCCATAGAGCCAGAGACATCTACCGCATGCATGAAGACTTTCCCTGTGGGTGCCACCACATCAAAGGATAGTTCTACCGCCTTTTCCAAAATGTCCACAATCTTCCCAACTGGGTTCCAGGTTTTCTGGCTACGCCCTAGTTTTCCACCAGATTGATAGGTTTTTAGGGCTTTGAGAACATCTATAGGGTGGATGCGTCCTTTGCGAAGATGCTCCTGGTTGTTGAGAATAGCTTGCACTCGCTTCAGATTGGCAGGTTCATCAGTTCGCAACACGCCTAGCTCCGTCAGGGAACCTAGGTTACGCAGCATTGCCCCAATCGGCATTTCGTTGAACAGCAACTGCCATGCCTGCTTGTCCATTTTACCTACTGGTGCAGCCATTTCGTGGGTGAGGTGTCCCTGAGCGATCGCTTCATGGGTATTTTCGGGATTCCGCTTGAGCCACTCATACCACCAAATCTGAGCTAATACTGGCGAGGGGATTTCTGCTGGCAATTCCTCCCAGCCTTTAACCACCCACTCAAACAATTGTCGGTGATTTTCAGTTGGTGGTTTGACGTGAAACAGTCGCAGGGCGTCTCGGTGCCGAAAGCCATTGCGTTGTTGGTATTTTAGTAGTTGGTAAGCCAAACCCTTGACATCTTCCCTCGATAGCCAATTTTTACCAACTTCACGCACAACTTTACCAAATCCCCGTAGCGATTTGGTGTAAGATAGCCATTCGTAAAAGTGGCTACCAGTGCGAACAATTTGTGGGAAAATTTCCTGAAATGCTTTTTTAGCTTCTGGGGCTTCTCCCATTGACAGCAACACTAGAGCAAGAATGGGGGCGCTGTTGTTAATAGCCCGTCCATCGCTAGCATAAATAATTTCTGCTGCTACTCGGTTAGGATCTTCTGCGATCGCTTGCCGTACAACCTGCACAAAATCCTCTGTCAATTCTTTATTACCAGCATAATAAGTGCTTTGAGCAGTGCCAATTAATAGGCAACGCCGCAGCATATTCCAAATGCCAGCATCGAACATAAAACCGCCCGATCGGCCCTGAATCATCTCTGCTTCTCGTCCAGGGAGCGGCTGATTTTGTGGTGTACCTTTCTGTTTTTGAGTAAAGAATTTGTAGTTCATTTGTTACTCTCCGGCCCGATTAGGGCAAAAATGGTAGCTGGCAAAGCAGGAATCGAACCTGCGACACATGGGGTACGATAACCTTCAATTCTTCGGCCATTGCTGGCAAGGGGGTGAATAAAGGAATGCCTATTGCTCTACCAACTGAGCTATTTGCCAGGATTTTGTACTTGGTTTTAGCTAGCAATTATTACATCCAAATCCTATTTGTTTTTGGAGTAAAAAATTGCAGGTGGTGGGGCAGGACTCGAACCTGCAACAGCCCGATTTACATTCGATAACCCTCAACTCTTCGGCCATTGCGGGCAAGGTATGAATTAAGGATGTTTTTGGTACTCTACCATTGAGTTACCCACCACATGAGGGGGGCGGGTTAGGAGTCGATGTTTTAAAGTTTCTCAGGGCTAAAGCCCTTACTACGAACATTTGTTCCCGCCCATGATGGGGGCAATCCCCCTGCGATCTATAATATGCCAGGATTTTGTACTTGGTTTTAGCTAGCAATTATTACATCCAAATCATAAATTTGAGCTATTTATTTTTGGAGTAAAAAATTGCAGGTGGTGGGGCAGGACTCGAACCTGCAACTGCCCGATTATGAGTCGATAACCCTCAAATCTTCGGCCATTGCGGGCAAGGTATGAATTAAGGATGTTTTTGGTACTCTACCATTGAGTTACCCACCACATGAGGGGGGCGGGTTAGGAGTCGAACCTAATATGCCACGATAACCCTCATTCTTCAGCCTGTGAAGGCAAGGTGCGAAAAAGGATTTTTTACCCGCAAGTTGTTTAACAAGCAACCTTTGGGTTCCCGCCCCATGATGTTTTAAAGTTTCTAAGGGCTAAAGCCCTTACTACGAACATTTGTTCCGGCTCCATGATGTTTTAAAGTTTCTAAGGGCTAAAGCCCTTACTACGAACCTTTGTTTTAAAGTTTCTAAGGGCTAAAGCCCTTACTACGAACATTTTTAGTTTAATTTTGGTGGCGGAGCGGGACTCGAACCCGCGACCTCCTGTTCGTTTGGTAAGCGATAACCCTCAATTCTTTGGCCTTTTCAGGCAAGGGGTGAACTAAGGAGTTGGTGCTCTATCCTCTGAGCTACCCGCCACACGAAATTTTAGATTTGGGATTTGGCTGAAATTATTCCCTCCAAACTGCTTGTACTATTAATGTAGTATAAATTTTATTGGGTGTCAAGTACCTGGGCAGAAAATTTTAAAGCTTCTGCTGTTGTGGAGATTTTGCCTTCGATATGGGCTAGCTGAATGGCTGTGATCAGTTTACCAACTTGCGGCCCTGCTGGGATGTGGAGGTAATCCATTAAGTCCTTGCCAGTAACTAACCCGGTGGGATGAGCAACTGGATCTTCTGGGTTAAAATAGCGATCGCTCAGAGGTGCTAGAACTTCCACTGGCGTTCCTAATGCCACCGCTAATACTACTAAGGTGGGAAATACAGCCCCGACTCCTTGAAAGAAAAAATACTGCTCTGACAAAGACATCTGGGCGGTGGTATTTTTTTGTAGTTGGGGCAAATATGCGATCGCTGTTGTTACTGCCCGAATTTCAGCGCGGCTATAGGTGAGACGCAACATTTGCTCCGAGGCGGCTTCAGGCTCAGGGGGTAGCAGATTGACTAACTTGGCAATTCCTAACCAGGAAGTAGCGATCGTATCTCGGAGCGTCCGGGACAGTTCTAAGAGCAACTGCGGATGATATTCTACCAGCAAATCTACTGCTGAGTCAATAGCTGCCAAGGTAGCTAGCTGAGCAGAGTTGGTACTAGGAAACCAAGCGCAGAGCAAACCATCTTCAACAGCAGCAATCAGCCAAGGTATACCTTGAGGCGCTTTCAGGAGATAGCGCAATTCTGCTAGTACCCGCTCTGCTGATATTGCACCCAGTAGAGGTGCCAAAAGGCGAATTACCGCTTGTGTTGCTGGTTCGATCGCAAAATTTAGTTGGGCGGCTTGACGATAAGCTCGTAATAACCGTAAGGGATCATCTTGCAGATTTTCAGGTGCTACCATTTTAATCACGCCCGCTTGCAGATCGGTATAGCCTTGAAGTGGGTCGATTAGTTCTTCCGTGTGGGGGTTGTAAGCGATCGCATTAATGGTATAATCACGCCGATTCAGGTCAGTTTCTAGCGTGGCACCTTCCTGTAGGGCAAAATCAGCAGTTGCCTGGGGGAAAACAACTCTAGCAATTTGGCGCTCAGCATCGAGCAATACAAACCCAGCCTTGTAGTAACTGGCAATTTTTCTTGCCGTCTGCACGGCTTCAGTTGGCAAAACAAAATCTAAATCCAGATACTCAGAACGTCGTCCTAATAAAGCATCTCGGACAGCACCACCGACAATGTAAGCAGGCTGGGGAAGCCATTCTATGCCAAAAGGCCAATTTTCGGGAGCGAGTGCTAACATTGTAACAAAAATTAACCTATCAGGTAATTAATATAAGTCTTGCCTGAGTTAGATTAACAAATAAAGACTCTGGAGTCTGTAAGATGTGTATTTGTATTAACTGCCATTATGTAGACCACTGCACCGTCTATTACGCAGTGGAAGAACACCACGAACAACCTCATTTGAACGAGCATCCAGATTTCGATCCTATTGAACCAACTATCAATGCCAATCATTCCTTTCCTGAGATTCTTGTCACCGATGATGGACAAATAATTCAACAGGGAGAATTCGGCAGTGAGTGGGATGTGGTGGGTTGTAAAAGCTTTAAGCTGGAGGAAGGCAAGTGGGCGCGGCTGCGTCCTGGTGAGCTAGTCCCAACGTGAGAAAGACAGGGAGAAGTTTCTGCTCGTTTCTTCTCGTTTCTCGTTCCCAGGCTCTGCCTGGGAACGAGAAACTACAGGGTTAGGCAACGAAACCCAACCTAGATAATGGATTTGTTGGGTAGCGCTATCATACAATTGTCAGAGATTGGTCGGCTCAGTCGGCAGCCGACCCGCCTTACATCTCCACCCTGCGAAGAAAGAGGGTGGAGCCTTACAGCGATCCGGTAACCTTAATATAAACACACCGAATTAAATGTCTTCCGAAGTGTTCTCACTGGAAACCATCCAGGCAATTGCAAGTCAATACGGCTATTTAGCTGTTTTTTTGGGAATTTTACTAGAAAACTTGGGAATCCCTCTGCCTGGTGAAACCGTAACCTTGGTAGGGGGGTTTTTGGCTGGCAGTGGTGAACTAAATTACTGGTTCGTGCTGGTTAGTGCCATAAGCGGTGCCACTTTAGGCGGTACTTGTGGCTACTGGATTGGCAAGTATGGTGGCTGGCAGTTATTGGTGCGTTTAGGTCGATTTTTCCGCATCAAAGAACACAAGTTGGTGGAACTTAAAGACAAATTTAGCGCCAACGCTGGCAAAGCGGTGTTTTTTGGTCGTTTTGTGGCACTGTTACGGATTTTTGCGGGACCGATGGCTGGCATTGCCCAAATGCCCTTTGGGAAATTTTTCTTGTTCAACTTAGGCGGTGCTACTGTTTGGGCATCGGTGATGGTGACTTTAGCCTTTTTTGTGGGGCGGATTGTATCCCTAGATCAATTGGTGGCTTGGGCGGCTCAATTTGCTGTCATTGCTTTAATTCTGGTAGTTGCTTGGATTGCGGTTCCCATTTGGTTAGAGTCTCGTAAAACTGGAGTTTAGACTATGTCGCGTCTTCAGGGCGCGAGATACCGCAAGAAATGGGTGGCTGTGACGTTCTCCCCCACTAACTCTGACGGTATAGTGGGGGCTTCAAAGATAGAATATCCATTACTAACAGAGTAATCTATCTCTAAATTTTCACAGTTCAACGGGTGAGTATTCTCTA
>CASBRB010000466.1 GCA_949127975.1 Oscillatoriales cyanobacterium PMM_0019
GGGCGGGGGTGGGTTGGGTTGGGGTGGGTGCCCCTACGAACCGCTATATGTAAAGGCAGTGCGTAAGTCCTGCAACTAACTAACACAAATAAAATGATGACAACGCTCAATGCCAAAAACTTATCTCTCAACGATGTACAGCGACTGCTGGGATTTCAAAAGCATTATAATGGCTCGTTTACACCATTGTTACCCCTGGAACCGCTGACAGATTTTGAACAACAGGAAATCGTGCAGATTCGGGAGGACTTCGATAACTACCTCTCAGATGGTAAAGTCCTTGAAGGAATGGTTAAAGCTCTAACCGTTTTTCCTTTAATGCGATTGGCTGGTTTCTATCGCTACCCTATTAAAATTACTCTGGAAGAAAATATTGCTCAAATCAACATTGAGGATGAAGACACAAGCATTACAGGGCGGTTTGATATTTTATCAGTTAATAATTCTACCCGATCGAATGACGCATTTTTCTGGGTTTTGCTAATTGAAGCTAAAAACAGTAGTGTGAACTCATTTGAGGGTTTAGCGCAATTGCTTACTTATGCCTATAACAGCCTATTGCATCAAACATCAGTCTGGGGCTTAACAACTAACGGCATGCAATTTGAGTTTGTATATATCCAGCAAGGTAGCCCCCCAACTTATGAGTTGATGCCGTTACTAAACTTGTTTGAAACCTCAGATTTAAGCGAATTGCTACAAGTTCTTAAAGCTATCTGCAATTGCCAAAGCTAGAACGTATCGCGGCTGTCCCCACACCTTAATGTTGGGTTTCGTACCTCAACCCAACCTACAATTTTTTCTCGTTCCCAGGCTCTGCCTGGGAACGCTGTTGGTGAGGCTCTGCCTCCTAATTCTACGCACCAGCTCGCCGGGCCTATGGAATGTGGGTTCAAACCTTAATGTTGGGTTTCGTACCTCAACCCAACCTACAATTACAACCTTGGATTAGAATATCCAACCTGGTGGGAATAAAGCTGTACCAGTTCTGTTGCAAACGGGAGCGCCCGGTGCCAGAGGCAGAGAGCTTACAGTTTGGGGAGTATTACTACTACCAGCAACGATAGCCTGGACTGTGCTAGAGCCATTTACATTTTGCTTTGCACTATATTTTAGAACACCAAACTGGCATTTGTTGATCTTCACACTTTTATGAGCTGTTCCTATGTATTCAAAAAGGTAAACTGTGTTAGGACTTTTGAAAACATAGTAAGTCCTATTGATCTGGATTAGTGGTGTAGTTGTACTGGGCGCAGGACTTTTACCAGGAGTCAAAGTCCTTGTAGCTGGATTACAAGTCCAGTCTTTTTTAGTGGAGATTGTAGGAGAGCTAATATCTGTTGCTGTCCCATTTATAGAAACGGATGTTGGCGGATTGGTTCCAACTGTAAATTTAAAAGAAAGAACACCGCAAGCATCAGAACTTTTTTCACTTGCTACAGTTATACCAGTGATTTGTATTTTGATGCTACTACCTATTGAGCTTGCACCAGTGACGAAGTAAATATTATTTAGCCCATCCTTGTAGGTATAAGCACCCTGATATGTTGGGGCTTGAGCAAAAGCGGGCAGCGTCAATCCTGCGATCGCTATGAAACTGGGTGCCAAGAACAAAGCCCGCTGGAACAAATTTAACATTTTTTACTCCTCAGTAGAACTTTCTAAAAAGATGCTACCAACAAGGAGCCTATCTTAGTGGGTTCCTTTTGTCAAGCAGGTCTAGACACCTGCGAGGCGCACTTTCTTTGCCCAACCTACTGTTTGAAGACACCAAATCATTATCCAAGTTAAATCAATCTCCCACCATTGCAACCCATGCCGAGCAGAATATGGAAAAGCATGATGATTATTATGCCAGCCTTCACCGTAGGTAAGAATTGCCACCCACCAGCAATTGGTAGATCGATCGCCGACCCGCCTTTCATTCCACGCCAAAATCTCTTTTAGCGTGGAAATTCTCGGCAGCTAATTTAAATCCTAAGACTCAAAAGTAAAAAACTCGGGTAGAGATTGCTCAATTAACAAAGCGCTTGCGCATCCGGGCGACAAACATATCCACCTCTGGTAAATTCAGCCTAGTGGCAAGCAAGATAAACACACCCAAGCCAACCAGCGCCGATAAACTCAGTTGCAGTAGTAGTGCTGGCAAATTACCCACACCCCAAATATGCTGACAACCCCAGTTAACACTCCAACTAGCTGCTCCAGTAGCAACGCTACAGCCAGCCAAACCTAGGATAGGCAACAGCCACTCTTGCCAATTTATCCCGTTGAGCTTGCGATCGAGCAACCATAGCAGTGCTACCATTGCCGTAAAATTCACCAGCACCGTTGCTAGAACCAAACCAGGGGTTCCCAAAGGTTTGACGAAAATATAATCGAACAAAGCATTGAAGAAAATATTCACCACACTAACGCGAAAAGGCGTCCCTCCATCCCCCAAGGCATAAAATACTCGCACCAGCACGTCGCGCCCTAAGTAAACAAACATACCCAGACTCGAAGCAATTAACACCGATGCCACCAGATGGGATGCATTCTTGCCGAAGGCGTAGCGCTCGTAAATCACGCGCACTATAGGTAGTGATAAAGTCATCATCAAGGCACTCAAAGGTAGCATAGTAAAAGCAGTGAAGAGTATTCCTTGACGAATCCGCACTTTCAACTCCGGCCAATCTTGGGGATCGGCTAGTCGGGAAAATACTGGCAGCAGGGGTACTAAAATTACATTGGAGATGATGCCCAAAGGAGTCTGCACTAACAGCCCCGCATAGTTCATGGCTGCTGCGGCTCCCGGAATATAAGAGGCGAAAAATAAATCTGTGTATAGGTTAACTTGTAACATCCCTGATGAAAGTGTTGCAGGTCCCATGACTTTGATCACATCTTTAACACCAGGACGCCGCCAGTCAAACCGCAGACGTAATCTGCCCAAGCCAGCACGCCATTGGGCAACCAACTGAACTAACCACTGTAATATTGCTCCGCTAATTGTGCCCCAAGCTAAAACTAGCCCGCCTAGTACGGCATACTTGGGAGCGATAATTTGGTTCCCCAATTGCAGCGCCAAGCACAAGAGTCCTCCAATTACTGTAATACTGGAAAACAAGGGACTAACCGAGGGTAGCCAGTACATATCAGCGGCATTGAGGGTGCCAAAACCAATGCCGATAAGCCCGGCTAGTAGTGCCATCGGTGCCATGATTTGTAGTTGTTGAATGGCGATTCTGCGTACTTCTAAGCCATTGATCGTGTGGCTTAAACCGGGTGCTACTATGTCTATGAAAACTCCAGCAAATAAAATTAAGCCGATAGTGACTAGCAGTAGCATCCCCCCCACTAGGGTGGTGATGGTTTCTACTATGGGAGCGGCTTCCTCTTTGTCACGCTTAGCTAGGGCGCTGACGATCGCACTGTGGAATGGTCCATTAATCCCACCGAGTAAGATCAATAAGAAGCCAGGGATGACGTAGGCGTAGTTGTAGGCATCGACGGTGACACCAACACCAAAGGCTGCTGCGATTGCCTGTTGGCGTACTAATCCAAAAACTTTACTAATTAGTGTGGCGACAGCCACAATTCCAGCAATGCCAGCTAGGGAACGAGCAGTTTTTTGAGACACGGGTCTTTAAATATTACCTCAAATGCATCATTTAGTCTATAGTATTTTTAACGCCAAGGTACGCTAATCGCCTGACTGACTACTGCTACCAATCCTACTGCTTGCCAACATTTTGTCGAGGACGTTGCGTGTTATTTGCTGCGCGTCTGGATTTGATCTGACCGATCGCAACTTAGGTGCATTATAATCATCTAAGCCCCAACACCATTGCATAGAGCCAGTGGCAAAAACGATCGCACCACTAGGGGCAGTATAAACTGTCATATTAGCATACCGAGTATGACCGTCGTGAGAATAGGGTGAGTGGGCAACCCGCTGAGTATTTTTCGGCGCATGAGTAAACATTCTGTCTACTTCATAGCCCAATAGTTTTGGCAGGCGGGAACCTTTCCTTAAATTGGTGCCTGCAAGCATCCAGGAAGGAGCATCATCAATCACAATATCACTATCTACCCGGAACGTCTCGTACATGACACCGATGAGGGCTTCTTCTGGGCGATTAACAGATATATCGCGCCAGTTGGTTGTCTTGAGATAATTCTGATAGGGATCGAGAATGGCGTTTTCTTTGTAAGCTACGATAGTGCGGTAAGGTTGTTTATTGATGGGACTGAGATCGAAGCGAATCTGCCAGTAGCAAGTGTTAGCGCCAAAAAAGCCCAAACTAACACCTTTGTCCCGTGCTGCTTCTACATTTTCTCTCATCCGCCAAGACCAGTATTCATCATGCCCCACAGAAAGAAAGGCTTTATGAGATAGCAGCAACTCACCGTTAGCATGGGTATCGACATCGGTAGCGTAGGTGACATCATAGCCTTCCCGTTCTAGCCATCGCACCATGTTATATTCCCAACCAGCACTGAAGGTTTTTTTCGGCGGTTGCAAATTGGTTAAAAATTCACCTGCTCCCACTCCATAAGCAGCGGCTGGGTTGGGATTTTTAGCATAGGGACGGTTGAACGAAACTTTGTATGCTTGTATCCGAATACTGCTCCACCTGTAAAGGGATTTACTCCCCCAATTATTATAAGCCTGATAAGTGGTAACGCTGGATTGAAACAGAATATCAGACTTCCGTTTGTCATCCCGCACTACAAAAATAATATAGCTCTGCTTGCGACTAGAGGAAGCTGTTAGTTTCGCTAGATAAACGCCACTCGCCCAGGTGGTGGGTTCTTCGGGATGGTGGGGAATAGTAAGAATAAAAGGGTTTTTCCAGTTACATTCTACCAATCCGCTATCCCTATCCTCAAGGGGAGCAGGTTGTTTGATGCCCTGAAGCTGAATCGGATCGGTCATTCGTCGCCCACCAGCACCACCATACCAGCCCATGCGGAAGATTTCCAGCGTATAACTTGGAGCTTTTGTATTGACAAATAAGCTAATTTTTTCGCCCCGATTGACGCTTGTAAGTGAAGCATAGCCTTCTATTTCATGATTGGTAGCCGGGTTAGTTAGCTGCCAATCGGTTGTACCCGGTTTCTGATTTTCGATGAATGTGGGATTAGTTTTGTTGGCAGTTAAACTGTTGGCGTTAGTGGGACTATTTTCTTGATTGAGAACCCTATCTATATTATTAGGTAAACCTTGCGATCGTACCGCCACACGGTTAAATAAAGGTGTGGCATAAGCAATCAAAAAGGCTTGCAAAAATTTCCTACGGTTTAACTTCAGCATTTATCTATACTATTCAGTACCTCATCTAGAATCACAATGGGTAAGGTTGTAGCTGTTCGTAGTTGTCGGTCATTTGTGAGAAACTGGGTACAGCCTGATATTGTAGCCGTTGCAATATGAATGGCATCGGGTGTTCTCAATGAAGGCGTAATTGCGCGTAGCCTTGCTGCTTCTCTCAAGACAGTTTTACTAATTGGAATTAACTGCATTTGAGGCGATCCCAGTAATCGCTCATAAGCATCAACTAGAAATGTATCCGAGTTTCTAATTGGTCTAATTAGGGTTTCCATTAAAGTTAGTTCACTGCTAAAAACCTCAAGGTTCCCTGCCTGAAGGCTATGCCAAAGGGGGTTCAGCAACACCCCGTAAGTTGGAGTCTGCTCAACAGCGTAAATAATTGTTACCGTATCGATGTATATACAGGAAGCATTTGGAAGAGTTAGTTGTCCCATGCATCTCTTTCTACCTGTAGGTCTCGATTGATTTCTTTCACACTTCTACCAATGGGACGCTGCTGGTGGATTTCTTCAAGCAGGTGCAAAATAGACTGCCTTTCTAGGGTAGGCTTCTGCTCTGGTAGCAGGACGATCACCTCAATGCTTTGTCCGACAAAAGTTGAGATAGTATCGGCAGGCAGATTGATTTCAATCTTGTTGCCTGGTAAAATTTCCGTATCAATCCGTAACGCTGATTGCATCAGATCCTCTCTGTTTGAATTCCCCTATAGTTGTCAATCATAGCGCATCCAATAATCTTGCAGGTGATGACTCCTGACTTATAGTTCAAGCTGCCAAATCTTAATTGTGCCATCAGCACTACCAGCGGCGATAGTTTTACCATCAGAACTAATAGCAATAGATAACACAGAGCTAGCGGAATCATCGGTGAGAACTTGAATACATGACGTCGCTGGTTGTAGTTCGGTTTCCAGATGCCAAATTTTAATATTACCGTCAGTACTGCTACTAATGAAAGTCTGCCCATCAGGATGAAACACGCAGGATGTCACCTGCCCGGAGTGTGCCGGGATGACAGTGGTAAGTTCCCCGGTGCCCAAATGCCACAGATTAATCGTGCCCAAGACATTACCTGCGACAAGCATTTTACCATCTAGGCTAATGGCGATCGAACAGACACTGCTTAAATTTCCAGTCAGGAAGCGGATAAATTCACAGGTGTCGAGTTGCCACAGTCTAATGATACCGTCTTCGCCACCACAGGCAAGAATCTGGGAATCAGGGCTAAGAGCGATCGCATTAAATTCTGTAACATAATCCGTCAAAGTATGATATAATCTCTTTTTATCCAGATGCCACAGCTTAATAGTTTTGTCAAAACTGCCACTGACAAGAATGAGCCCATCCCGACTGATAGCGAGCGATCGCACTGAACCAGTATGATCGCTTAAAGTATCAATTAAGTCACCCGTATCTAGCTGCCACAGCTTAATAGTGTTATCCCAACTGCCACTAGCACAGGTGTGCCCATCAGGGCTGATAGCCAGAGCAAACACTGCCTTGGAGTGCCCAGATAAAGTGTAGGTAACTTCTCCTAACGGCAGACTCCACAGCTTGATGGTACGATCAAAACTGCCACTGACAAGTACCTGCTGGTGCGGGCTGATAGCAACAGCGCGAACCCAGTCAGAATGCCCAGAGAGAGTCTGCGTAAAAATCCAGGGTTTCGGTGAGAGGACTTGCCTTTCTCCATAGACAGACTCTGAGGGTGTCGAAGAGGGAGAGGTTAATTTATCTGTGGCGGGTGGTGGGGACTCGGAGACGACGGGCTGGTTTTCTTCTGGCATCGCTGGCAGTTGCAGAGCAATATTGTCAATCTGCATAGTAAGTTTGGTAATGCTGGTAGTAATTTGAGCTAGAGACTTTTCTAAACGATCTACCCTAGTTGGTAAAGAAGATCTATTTAGATAATCGATGACACTCTTAATCGATTCCTCAAAACTGGCACCCTGTTCTTGCAAAGACGCAATTAATTGCCGTTGTCCTGCAAGTCTTTCATAAAGCGGCACAATATCAAAGGCGTCCGTTTGGGAAAAATCCCTGGCAAGCTGAAGTTGTGGGCTTTCTTTCTCCTCAAGCAGACGGGCGTGCTCTGCAAGTTCTTTCTGTACCAATTTTACCTCTTCTGATAGTTCTTGTGCCATCCGGTTGATGGTAGCGGTGGTACGCCGCCTAGTTCGTTGCTCAAAACGATAGCGGTTAATCAAGTTCAGCAACAGAGAAACCAACACCGGAACTATAGCATAGAGGAGGTAGCCTGAAACCGCAGCCACAACGAGCCCAACTACTAAGGTAGCCAGGGATACATATTCCGTAATTTCTAGCCAATGCAGGGAATGAGCCATTTAGGGAAAGGGGGAATGAGGAAAATATTATACATAATTTTATAGCGGGAAAGGAGTAATCCCTAAACCTAGGCAGAACTCGCTAAGCCAGAAATAATACCAATCAAGATTTGTAACAGGGCTTCTAAATCTGCGGGAACGCGATACAAATTGATGTCTTGTACTATTTGTCTTGATTGACGGTGGAAAAATCCAAACTTCCAAATATCTCCCGTGGTGACAGCCCCATAGATTGATTCAGAATTTATTGAAATCCAACTGTCTAAAGCAATAAGCTCAATAGCTAATTGGGTGAAGCCTTTAGAGAGGTCTGCATTTTTTGCTTCTACAACCAAGATACTGGATTCGGATTGTACTAGATAGTCTAGATCTCCTTTAAGAAGTTCATTAATATAAATAGGATATTCAATCTTGAGCTTAGAATTAGTATGTTGGCACAGTTCTAACAAAATAGGCGCTATCAAAATTTCTCGTCTAGCCGTTTCAGAAGTTAAATCTACGATTGTTAAATTGTTTGTAAGTTTCTGTTTTAGCTCCACCACATTATTGACTGAGATATTTTGGTACTTGCTAAAGTCAAGAGACGCTCTCGACAAACTGCAATCAAACTCTGCCAAAATATCTTCTGGATTAAAAGCTAACTCGAAATAGTTTCTAAAAGTGTAACTCTCACCAGGCTTAAGGATTGGTGGTCTACTCATAGTACTTGACCCAGTTTAAATTACTTAGGACTGTAGCACACTGGGCATATATAGGGCAACCACAGGGGGATTGCCCCTACGAACCCTTCGACTGCGCTCAGTCGCTCTTGTAGGGTGTGTTAATGAAATGTAACGCACCTATGCTAATTTTCGGTGCGTTACGAGTTGTAGCTTGGGTTGAGCGATAGCGAAACCCAACATAAACCCACACGGGTGATGTTGGGTTTCGTTCCTCAACCCAACCTACAAATATAGTAGTTGTAGGTTGGGTTGAGCGATAGCGAAACCCAACATAAACCCACGCGGGTGATGTTGGGTTTCGTTCCTCAACCCAACCTACAAATATAGTCGCTCTTGTAGGGTGCGTTAATGAAATGTAACGCACCTATGCTAATTTTCGGTGCGTTACGCTAACGCTAACACACCCTACTCAATGCGACTACAATTACGACCTTCGTCAGTTGTAGTTGTAGCTTGGGTAACGCGATAGCGAAACCCAACATAAACCCACACGGGTGATGTTGGGTTTCGTTCCTCAACCCAACCTACAAATATAGCAACCGCCAAGGCGGTTGCTATATATATAGGCAGTGCGTAAGTCCTGTCCCTCAAATGAGCAGTTGATATTTTTCTTGAGCCAATCGGTAAAGAGGACGCCAGACTAAACGGTTGGTGAGTACCACCAAAAGAGACATCACCATTGTTGCTGCCAGGAGTAAACCGAAATTCCCTTGGGCTGTAGCCTCAGAAATAGTGGCACCGAGTCCCGTAGTAGTAATTACTTGCTTTTTAAAAGTCACGTACTCACTAACGATACTGGCATTCCAGGCTCCACCAACAGCAGTAATGATCCCAGTGATTAAGTAGGGGAAAATTCCGGGCAAAATCAACGTTTTCCAACGCTGCCAACGGGAAAGCTTATAAATCATAGCTGCTTCCAGTAAATCTCCTGGTATCGCCTGTGCCCCGGCGATGACATTGAACAAAATATACCACATCGTCCCCAGCATCATTAGAGCTACTGAGCCAATATCCAAACCCCCACCAACACGGATTAACCCTATCAGTAGAACTGGAAATATAGCTGTGGCTGGAACCGAAGCGGCAATTTGTACCAGGGGTTGTAACAGTTGAGCCAGACGAGGATTACGCCCAATCATTACTCCTACTGGTACAGTCCATGCTAAAGATAATATTATGGCACAGGTTACCCGCAATGCTGTCACAATAGCCGCAACGATCACATGTCGCCAATCATCCCAATTTAAAAGCCGCAGTAGCAAGACTGCTTCCCAAGTTCCCCACAAAACAATAAAGGCTACTCCGCTCATAAACAGCCAATTAACCCAACGTACCACTTGAGAACGCCCTGGTGAGTTGCTGGGTAAGGTACGAACCGGAAAAGCTCTCACTAGCCCTTCATCAACAGCTTGCTGCAATGGCATCCATAACCGCTCGCTTAAAACTCGCATCGTCGGGCTACGTCGCAGAAAATCTAATATCCATGATTGGGGCACATTCTGAGACTCAATCATTTCAACTTTAAATTTTTCTGCCCAGGCAATTAAAGGACGCCATACAAAAAAATCTATCAGAACGATTACCCCAATTAAGACAACTAAACCCCAGCTAATAGCCCAAAAGTCTTGCTCTTTAGCCGCTTTAGCTAAAAAGGAACCTAACCCAGGTAAACGAAAATCTTTATCCTGGAGAGTAAAAGATTCGATCGCCATCAGAAAAAACCAGCCGCCAGCCCAGGACATGACGCTGTTCCATATCAAACCGATAATTCCAGCGGGTAATTCTAATGTCCAAAACTCTTGCCACAGGTTGAGTCGATAAATGCGACTAGCTTCTTTTAATTCTCGCGGAATGCCGCAAAGAGATTGATAAAAACTAAAGGTCATGTTCCAAGTCATGCCTGTAAAAATCAGCACGACTGCTGAGATTTCTACCCCAATCCGTTGCCCTGGAAATAGGGCTATTAGAGCGAGACTTACTCCTGGTAGAAATGATAAAACTGGAATTGACTGCAAAATATCCAGCAAGGGAATTAAAATCTGAGCCGCAACACGGGAGCGATAGGCCGCATAGGAGTAAACCAGCGTAAACAGCAAGGATAAAAAGTATGCAAGGGTCATGCGGAGAAGAGTTTGGACTGTATAGCCTGGTAAAACGCTGAGGCTGGTTTCAATCTTCAAGTCGGTGCTATAAGGACCACTGAAATGAGAAGCTGTTTTAACAATTACCAGTATCAAGCTAATAATTGCTAGAATTAGTAATCCATCTTGCAACGTCCAATTTGCCCGTCCCAATGTTTGATTGTTTGGAGTTAGAGATCTAGTCATTTTAACTATTTATTGTTGACTGTTGAACAATGACAAGTGATATTTTTTTTTAAACTGGAGTTTCTACCTCCACTTCATTATCATCAGGAACTTGCTCTAGAAAAATTTCTCCTGCTGGTTCGTTGTAGCTGTATAGTTCTGCATAACGACCCCAATCAATAACTGTCTGTAATTGTCGCTTGGCTTCCCGAGGGCTAAAGTTCTTTTCCAGAATATCCAAAATTAGTTCTTCAGCAATACGGTGATTCCGCTTGGCTTGCAGAATATTACAGATTTGTTGCACCAGGCGGATGTGGGCGGTGAGTTGAGCCCGCACCAAAAGTTTGCGATCGTCAATGCTGCCGCCAATAAATTCTTGCCCTATGGGAGTGAGGCTGATATCACCTTCTGCCAGTTTGACAAAATCCATCAGTTTAGCACCTTCAACAATTGGCAGAATGTCATCTACTTCTAGGAGTAATTCCTGGGCTAAACGATAGAGGTCTTTGTTTTGCCGATCTTCTAAGAGTTCTAAAAGACCGGCTATTGAGCCAATCCGCACCTGTGGCAAGGACTGATATTTCGCTGGAGTTGATCTTTCAGGCTGAGAAACAGTAGTTGGTTCCTGGTGGGCTTCGGCCAGTATTTCAGGGTTGGTGAGGATCTTGTAAACTTGGTCTACTAGCGCTTGAAAGCTGGGGCTTTTGCGATCGCGATAGTGCGGTAACGTCACTGGTAATTCAGCTCGTATCCGCCCAGGATTACGACCTAAAACAATAATTCTGTCTGCCAAAATCACAGCTTCTTCAATACTGTGAGTAACGATTAAGATGGCTTTAGTGGGAATGCGATGCTCAATCCACAAATCTAATAGCTCAAAGCGCAGGTTTTCTGCTGTCAGCACATCTAAAGCCGAAAATGGCTCATCCATGCACAACAACTCTGGCTCTACGGCTAAGGCTCTGGCAAACCCGACTCGCTGGCGCATCCCTCCAGAAAGTTCTTTAGGATAGGCATTTTCAAACCCGTCTAAACCGATGATGTCAATCATCCGCAAGGCTTTTTGCCGTCGAGGATCGGAATTTTCCCCCTTTGCCTTTAAGCCGAGTTCTACATTTTCTAGGACTGTCAGCCAAGGATAAAGGGCAAAACTCTGGAAAACAATGGCTACGCCTGGGTTTAAGCCAATTAAAGGCCGATCGTGGTAAATAACTTGCCCCTGTGTGGGCGGTATTAAGCCAGCAATCATCCGCATCAAGGTAGACTTGCCCGAACCGGAAGGTCCCAATAAAGCGACTATCTCGCCCGATCGCAATTCCAGGTTGATATCGTCTATAATGCTTATTGCCTGACCATTTGGTTGCTCATAAGCCTTACTGACGCCTTCTAGTCTGACGATACGTGACTTAGCTGCTTGGACTACCATAATTCTCCCTCCCCCTAGAAAACTACTTTTTCACCAAGATAAGCATCCTGCGATCGCGCTCACTCGTCAATTGTTTAGAATCCAAATGAGTCTTTCGCCCTGTTCCGGTTTGATTATTGACTAGATCAAATAATCAGCAGAATACCACATCCATGTACTCCTAGGTGGGGATCGATGATGTCGATATAGATTAGGTTTTAGGTTCTTGTAGAAATTGTAAACACTCGCGCAGAATTGTAGCCATTGAAACACCCTTGCGTTCCGATTCAGCCTTCAATTTCTGGTATTCCCTCTCTGATAATCTAATTTTTAAATCTCTATCCCTAGGCATAGCTAAACGTGTGCGACTGTGAGGTACACTAAATATAGTACATCAGATTAGGAATGTTCGTGCTACTTGCATATAAGTTTAAAATCTGTCCTAAGAAGAGTCAGATATTAGAAATGGAAAGGTGGTTACACCTATTACGTCTCCAATATAACTGGCGACTCAGCGATCGGATTGAAGCTTATGAACAAGCGATTGCTACAATTTTTGTATAAGTTTTATGGAGCAGAAATAACCATGACTTCTGAACCCATTATTCCCAAAGAATCTGCCCTGGTAGAAATCAGCTCAGAGACGAACGATCTCGTCGAAAGGGAAATGCATGGCGAATCTGACGATCTCAAGCGTGAAACCAAAGCGCTAATTGACGCGCTTAAAAAGCGGGCGCAGTCAGAGGCTAACGCTGCCGGTAATCTCACCCGTGATACCTATCTTAATGCTGTGCGGAACGCAAGGGAATCGATCGAACAACATAAACTGGTAGATCCAGATCGAATTGCATACTCGATTAAACTTATCCAGATGGACGCGGAGAAAAACTGGGAGTCCATCATGAAGGAAATTAGCACACTTGGCGATCGGCTCGCCGATGCGGCTAAAGCTGCCTGGGAAGCCCTAACTGCCCCCCGCCATGACTCTAAGGACTCTAATAAATAGACTTTTATCGGGTGCGTTACTGGCTAATAACGCACCCGACTGGTTAAGTTTTGGTCAAGAATTAGGGGCTAATTCGTTGCGCCGCAAGATTTAGCTTAGTACGAACTTCTAAACTAGCAATCCCTGTAATAGGGAGGTTAAATATTTGCTGAAACCGCCGAACGGCGGCAAGAGTCTGAGATCCATAATAGTAGCTCTGAGGTAGGGGTGGGTCGGGTCTAACTACAAGATTTAAGTTGTACTGTAGAATTCTCACGATGTCCCCCGCTAGATTCTGGGTTTGAAATCCTGCAATGCCATCGACAGCAAGGTTGTAATGCTGTTGAAATTCGCGGATTGCCTGCTGGGTGCGTGGTTCGGTTAACTGACTGTCAAGCTCGACATTGTATCCCAAACCATATAAGACGGCAATAAACTCTTGAGGCGTATAAATCCCAACAGGGTTGTTCGATCCCTCTAAAAACAAGGCAGCGCGAAACTGCCCAGGATTGTAGTCCTGAATCTGAGCCGAAGCAGACTCTTGACCACTGATTGCGCCCCATGCTACACCTATTATCGTTGCTATGACTGTGATTTGAAACGGAATCCCCATGGTCTTAGTCACCTCACATGAACTAGACTATTAAGCCCAACTAGATGATAGCTAATATTAGGTTCCTGAAACAAGGAGATTGCCAGTTATCTAAAAATTATTTTTTTGATTAACAATGATGGATATACGATCGAGCGGATCATTCGTGGTGCGACGTTGCCTGAGGTAGTGACGGAAAAAATGGATTGCCCGGAAATTCTCTTGAAGTTTTTCCAGCAGTAGGCTCGGAGTAAAGCTAACCTGAGAAATGCCGATATTTCAACCCGATCGCGGACATGGTATATCGTATAATTGCTAAGCGATCGAAACCTAGTCCCACTAATCCTAACATTTAATTTTTGGTGTAAGATGACGACAACAACCGAAATTCAAAAAACCGAACTAACAAATAAAGAACAGCGTTACTATTCTCCAGAGGAATATCTGGAACTAGAAGCTGCTGCCGAGTCCAAAAGCCAATATTACGATGGTAGGATAATCCCAATGGCTGGTGGAACACCTAATCATAATCAGATAGCAGGAAACTTTTATGCAGCCTTAAATTTTGCTTTTAAAAAGCAACCATACCGAGTATTTATGACCGATATGCGCTTGTGGATACCCCAGAAGCGAATCTACACCTATCCAGATGTCATGGTAGTTGCAGATAAGTTAGAGTTGGCTCGAAAAGACACGATTACGAATCCCTTAATAATTACCGAAGTTTTATCACCATCCACACAAAACTACGACCAACATGAAAAATTCAAACTTTATCGGACTCTGACAAGTCTACAAGAATATATTCTCATTGAGCAAAGTGAGATGTACGTCGAACAGTTTTCTAAAACTGCTGACAACAAGTGGCTGTTCGCTGAGTATGATGGTGAAAGTGCCGTATTAGCCTTAACTTCTGTTCAATTTCAAATTTCTTTACCAGACATTTACGACAAGGTAGAATTTGAGTCTTAGAATCAAAATTAAGATGTCAACATTAGAATGCCAATTTTTGCCAGCCGACTATTGCTTCAATCAGTTCGCTGGGGTGGTCAATTAAAAAATCTGGATTTTGCTTTGCTAGAACTTCTTTGGAATTGAAGCCCCAAGTAACGGCAATCACCTTGATGTTACTTTTTCTTGCTGCATCTATATCTCTAGTTTCATCTCCAACATAGATAACCTGAGCAGAAGTAAGTTTTTCTTGTTTTAAAAAATTATTGATTACCTTGTTTTTGCCAAAAATTGTTGTGCCCGATCGAATAAACTTAAATATGCCCTCTAAACCATTTTTTTGCAAAAATAAATTAACATTATCCGGAGAATTAGAAGTAATAATACCTAACTGGTATGCGCTAGCATTTAATTCAATTAAACATTCTTTTATGCCTAATACTAAATTTAAGGTTTTAATTTCATTATTTAACTCTTTTTTAACTTTATTTAAAAGAAAGGGTAGCTTAAAGATAGAAACGCCGGAGCGTTTAATTATTTCTCTAGAAGTTAAATTTCTCAGTTGAACGATATCTTCTGGACTAGCTGGTTTAAAACCAAATTCTTCAGCTAAACGATTACAAATCCTAGCGATGGCATCAAAGGTATCAGCAAGAGTGCCATCAAAATCAAAAATAATAACTTTTACAGTCATGCTATATTCTGACTCCTAACTTTGGACAAACACTCCGGATTCTGGTAGATTAGCCAAGGCATTGCGTCGCAGCATTCTTGGTTTAATCCTTCGCAATGCCGATGACGGAAAGCGCCTTTCCCACTCTTGGTCGGATATTGCAGCTAATTCTGTAAGCCTGGGAGATACATTATAAGGGTAGGGTCCAAATTCTGCAACATCGGTTAGGCGAGCAAAGCGTTGGTTCCAAGGGCAAACGTCCTGGCAGATATCACAACCAGCAACCCATCCTTGTAAATGGGAAGCGATCGCTTCCGGCAATTTTTCGGCTCGATTCTCTATGGTGTGGTAAGCTATACAGCGGTTAGCATCGACTACAAAAGGAGGATCGATCGCACCTGTAGGACACGCATCCAGACAACGGGTACAATTGCCGCAGTGTTGGGTATGGGGGACATCTGGTGTCAAGGAGAGGTTAGTCAAAACTTCACCTAAAAACACCCAAGAACCATACTCCCGTGTAATTACATTACCATTTTTGGCAATCCAACCAATACCAGCACGCTGCGCCCAAACTTTATCCTGTACAGGTCCGGTGTCAGCGTAGTAGCGAGCTTGAATGCCCGAACCTTGTTCTTGCAACCAGTTGGAGAGCGCCTTCAACTTTTTATGCAAGACCTTATGGTAATCCCGTCCCCAAGCATATCGAGATATTTTAGCATATTCTTTGCCTTCTGGACGCTGGTGAGGGGTGTAGTAGTTGAGGGCAACACAAATGAGCGTGAGTACCTCTGGCATTACCAAACGAATATCTTGACGTTTGGGATTCGCCATCCAGTCCATATCCGCTTGATACCCCAGCGCCATCCATGCCTGCAATCGCTCTACCTCTGGTTGAACGGCGGCAACGTCAACTGCTGCAATGCCAACCTTGTGAAAGCCTAACTCTAGCGCTTTTTGCTTAATCTGACTGCTACTGACAGGCATCTATCCCTTGAAAAACGGTTGATTAAAACCTGTGCAAATCTTGCCAATATTGGCTAAATCTCTTTCTTCTCATTTTACAACTTTGAAGCAAAAGCAGAGCAATTAAGTTTTTAAATGCCCAAAAAAATCAGGGAACTCAAACAAATACTGCGGCAAGCAGGTTTTACGGAACTTCCAGGAAAAGGAAGCCATACTAACTGGATACATCCGTTCTTTGTAGGAAAACTAGGACTTACGCACTGCCTCTATATATAGCGGGTTCGTAGGGGCAAACCCCCTGTGGTTGCCCCTATATATGCCAGTGTGCTACAGTACTGAAAACTAACAATTTCTGGTAAAGATGGTTCAGACGCTAAGCACTATCAAGAAAAGTACGTTCAGCAAGCTATTCAAGAAATAGAGGAAAAACCACAACAGGACAAACAAGAAGATGAGCAAGTTTAAGTATCAAATGGTGATTCAATGGTCCGATCCAGACGACTGTTTTTTAGTAGGATTTCCTGATTTTCCTGGACAGCATTGGCGGACACATGGTGATACTTATGAAGAAGCTGTTGCCAATGGCTCTGAAGCCCTGGAGTCGCTGATATTGGCTTACGAAGCGACTGGAGAACTACTTCCAGAACCCACCCTTTACCCAGCTGCTTGATTTTATTTCCCCAAATCACTCCTGAAGAGCAGGTAGCCAACTGCGTTTTTGTTGAATATTGAAGTGTGGATTAAAAAAAAAAAAAGCCTATGACATTAGCCGAAGACTTGCCCCCAACTTCCTCTGCTACCGCTGAGCTGACTATTGAAGGAATAGAAGAGCCAGTGGTGCTGCGTTATTTTGAAACTTTTAATCGTGGTGATTTTTATGCCACTGCGGCCTTGTTTGCAGAATCCGGTGCGCTGTACCCCCCATTTGAAGATCCTATAGTGGGAGCGGAGGCGATCGTCACCTATCTTGAGGCAGAAGCTCCGGGAATGAAAGTCTATCCCCGCCAAGGCATTGTCAATACTTTAGAAGATGATACTAACAAGGTACAAGTCAGTGGTAAAGTAGAAACTCGCTGGTTTTGTGTTAACGTTTCTTGGCTGTTTGTGCTTAACCAAGAGGATCGAATTTTATCGGCAACTATCAAATTGTTAGCTTCTCCCCAAGAGTTACTGAACTTGCGTAGATAGCTTGATGCTGGCGCAAGCGCCACCCTACCGGCTCTTCCGTACTTAGTGTGATAAATTTTACTAATCAATTGGCTGAGAGCTTGAACAGAGGGAAACCCAAGGCTTTCAAACCTTAATGTTGGGTTTCGTACCTCAACCCAACCTACAACGCTTATTTTCAAAGGAGTCCCAACTATAGATAATATTTTTTTATCACGTCTTTGTACGGGAGAGCCAACATTCCTTTCAAAAAAACCATAACTTCGGACTAAGCTTTGTGGATTTCTGGCAAACTCGCTTCTAACTTCAGACAGTTGCGACCATTTACCTGTAAGCGGTATTCTACTCGATCCATCAGGCGGTTCATAATCAACCAACCATAGCCATTTTCCTGTTTATCGCCAGGATTGGGCGGTAGATAAGTAGAAAGATCGAATCCTTTGCCGTGGTCCCAAATTTCTAAAGCCAGATCCCGCTCTTTTAGTTCTAAGCGAATCAGTATCGGTAGATTTGGTTGATTTTTATGGGCGTGACGCACCACATTGGAGTAGGCTTCCACCAAAACCAATCGCAAACGATTCGATTGACGTGCCCAATCGACTGAATCACCAATTTCGACTTCCAAAGTACCCAGTAGCCAGTTTTCCACAATCGACAAAAATTTTAAGTCGCTCGGTACGTTTAGCTCCGTTTTCATTTTCTTAAAAAACCTCTAGAGAAAGTATGGTTTGGTCGTCTTCCTGAATATTATTGGTGCATTCTCGAATGCGACTTAATAAGTTATTCAAATTGAAAGGTGCTGGCTCCTGAATTAAGAGTTGCCAAAGGCCCTCTTGTTTAAGCATACAACCGTTGCTCTGCTGAGAGCCATTACTTTCCCCTACCACCTCCTGAGCTATAGTCGCCTCAGTGATGCCATCACTGGTGAGGAGAAATATATCACCCGAATTTAACTTCAGCTCCCCAACTGCCCGTTTCCAGACAGGTAAAATCCCCAGAGGAATGCTGCGAACCTTGACAAAATTTGGCTCAACTGCGACATTGCCTGTTGTAGCTTGCTGTTGAAATACGTTTTTATGAGACCAGATTAGGGGGTAAATGTGACCAGCATTAGCATAAACCAAGTCTTGTGTGGCTGGGGTATAACGAGCAATCACCATCGTAATAAAGCAGTTGTTGCTAAATAGATCGTTTAACAAACTGCTGTTAAGGTTCTGCATCACAACGTCCGGTTCAGGGGAATTTTCTTGAGCCAGTTCCCGTCGCAATACAGAAATGGCACTCGCCATAAACAAAGCGGCTGGGACACCTTTGCCAGAGACATCGCCTACTGCCAACCAGACATCCCCCTGGGGATGGAAATAAACTTCAAAAAAATCTCCGCCGACTTCTCTAGCGGGGTCGCAGCAGGCTTGCACCCGGAGCCTTTCGGATTCTGGCCAACTTTGGCGCAACAGATTATTTTGGATTCGGCGAGCTACCTCTAACTCAGCCCGCATTTTCTCAGCTTGCTCCTGGGTTCGCTGGTAGAGTTTTGCCTGGGAAATTGCTAAGGCTGCTTGCTCTATTACCCCTTCAATCAGTTGCACATCTTCACTTGACCAGCTAAGCTGATGATCGAACTGATACACAAATAAAACTGCTAACAACTGCCTGCGCTGTTCTAGCAGCGGCACAATTATTCCAGTGTACGGATTACCGTTTTCGTTTCTGGTGATTATTTGCGTCGATCGCGTTTCCAGGACTTTTTCCATCAAGTTTTCGGCATGTAATGGGGTTTGATCTGATACCACATCGGATGCCTGATAAGAAAAGTTTTCTGGTGTCAAGCTCGCCCCTTCTACTGGTCTTAAAATACAACCCGTAGCCTCGAAATTAGAACCAATGGTCTTGACAATTGTTTGCAGCATACTGCGGTAGTCTAGCGACTCTCGAATCGCACTCATTACTGCATTCATTAGCGATTCTCTCCGCAGGGCGCGGCGGAGTTCATTTGTCCTTTTCTTTAAAACTTTATAGGTTTCCCCTGCTTGTTCGACTACATTCTTTAGATTTTCTGGATTCCAGGGCTTGGTGATATATTTAAATACCTGACCAGAATTAATCGCATCTACCAGATCGTCAACATCAGTATAACCAGTTAACAAAATCCGAATTGTTTCTGGAAAGGGCTCGACTGTCTTGCTTAAAAACTCTGTTCCGTTCATTAGGGGCATGCGCTGATCGGAAATAATCACAGCCATTTCCCCTTCAGTGTCTAAAACTTTCAAAGCGCTAAAACCACTATCAGCTTTATAGACGTGAAAATCCCGCCGAAATGTTCGGTAGAGCAAATCTAGGTTGTCAGGCTCGTCATCAACCACCATCAGTTTTAGTTTGCCCCGATCTGCCTGACTCATTATCATTTCTCCGCTTCAGCCCAGCAAAATTTTAACTTCTGATTCAGGGCGAACACAAGGTTCGCCCCTACGTTATCCGACTAAGCCGGAGCGCAGGGCGCGTACTGCGGCTTGGGTACGATCGTCAGCACACAGCTTGTTCAAAATATTTCGGACGTGGGTTTTCACCGTTCCTACCGTGATGAACAACCTTTCAGCGATTGTGGCATTGCTGCAACCTTCCACAATCAGTTGCAAGACTTCTAATTCCCGTTCTGTGAGGGGGTATGCTTCAATTAACTGGCTATATTCCGGTTCCGAGGCATTAATGCTGACTGTTTTAGTTGATACTGTTACGGGCTCAAGGGTGGTGGCGGAATTAGCTGATTTTGTCTGCTTGAGGACAACCCGAGCGATCGCCGGATCTATCCAGGAGTTGCCCTCCTTCGTTACTTGCAACGCTTCGAGCAAATTATCAAAGCTGATATTCTTCATGCAGTAAGAGTCTGCCCCAGCGGCAAAGGCAGCTAGAACGGCTTCTTCGTTATCCTGTAACGTCAACACCAAAATTTTGGTGTTTGTACCACCATTGTCTGCCTGCTCTTGTTTAAATCGCCGAGTTAATTCAATTCCGTCGATATCCGGCAAGCCAAGATCTACAATAGCAACGTCAGGTTTGCTACTCTCTAGTAACTTCAAACCTTCCAAGCCATTGGCAGCCTCGCCCACAAATTCTATTTCACCACGCTGCTGTAGGGCTGTCCGGATACCGACCCTAGTCAGGTCGTGATCTTCAATTAGGGCAACACGAATTGTACTCATTGTCAACTTCCACGCTCTAGGAATTGTGTAAAATAGAGTTTTTGACATTCTCCCTACCTTGCTGTCGCGGAGGTAGGGATTCCAACGATCGCTGATTGGGTTTCTTGCTTCTACAAGTTTACTTAACAACGGTGACAAGCCGCCTGTTCGGGTTGGGTAAGAGGTAATTTGTAAATTGCCAGAAATAAAACTAACGCGACTATCACCCATCACCTCTTCCCCAATAGCGCCAAAAGCACTACTTATAACCGTAGGTCGTATACCTCTGGTACGAGTATAGCGCTTTAACAGTGGCAGATTCACTATACTGGCGATTTTAAAAAGCCGTTAATTCAGACGATCGCTCTATGATATTGAATTTCGGATTATCTGGCAATCTCATGGCAGTGTTCGCTCGATGGCAGGAAAAGGCAAAACTTTTAGCGATCGCAACGGCACCGCTATCCCTATGATTGGAGTAGGTATGGATACTATCGATCGCCAGCGATCGCAAGAAGAGTTGCAAAAGTCGAATGAGCAGCTAGAAATTATACTACAAAGCATCGCAGACGGCATCACCGTCCAGGATGCTCATGGGCTAATCTACGCTAACGAAGCTGCTGCCCGTCTCATGGGCTATCCCTCCGTGGCAGCAATGTTGGCGACACCCCTGCCAGAAATCATGAAACATTTCCAGCTTATCGATGAATCCGATGAGCCATTTCCTCTGAGCCAACTGCCCGGAAAAAAAGCGTTCCAAGGTGAAAGTAACATTAGTGAAATCCTGCTCCGTTACCGTGTTTTGCCGAAAGGCGAGGAAGGCTGGGGCTTGGTAAAGTCAACACCCGTATTCAACGCTCAGGGGGAGGTGCAGTTTACCATTAATATTTTCCATGACATCACCTCGCGCAAGCAAGCTGAGGAGGCGCAATGCTTCCTGGCTGATGCGAGTGAAATATTGGCAAGTTCTCTAGATTACCAAACAACTCTGGAAAATCTAGCTCGGCTGGCAGTACCTAAACTAGCTGATTGGTGTGCTGTAGATATGCTGGACGATAACCAGGAAATACAACGACTAGCGGTGGTGCATATAGATCCCTCACAAGTGCAGTGGGCGCGAGAGTTACAGCAGCGTTACCCCCCTTGCCCAAACGCTCCCTTTGGCGTCCCGAATGTATTGCGAACTGGTAAGTCGGAGTTATATTCTGAAATTTCTGACTCGGTTTTAGTTGCGGTGAGTCGCGATGCTGAACACCTAGAAATCCTGCGTAACTTCGGTTTCTCATCGGCGATGGTGGTGCCTCTTTCCGCTCGTGGGCGGACGCTAGGTACAATTACTTTTGTATATACTACATCTGGGCGTCGCTATAGCCAGTTAGATCTTACCTTGGCTGAAGATCTCTGCCGTCGCGCTGCTTTAGCAGTTGATAATTCCCGCCTGTTTACAGAACTAAATCGTCTAACTTCAGTTTTGGGGCAAACTAACGCTGCTCTGGAAAAACGCAACCAGGAACTCGACGAATTCGCTTATATCATTTCTCACGATTTGAAAGCACCCCTAAGAGCGATCGCTAATCTCTCTACATGGATAGAAGAAGATATCTCCGATAGGCTTACAGAAGAAACTCAGCACCAGATGACGCTGTTGCGATCGCGCGTTTATCGCATGGAAGCACTGATTAATGGTGTGCTGCAATATTCCCGCGCTGGGCGTATGCAAAATGAGGTGGAGTCGGTAGACGTGGCAGCTTTAATTGCAGATGTTGTAGACTCCCTGGCACCACCACCGACGTTTACGATCACCGTGCAGCCGGGAATGCCTACCTTGACTACAGAACGTTTGCCTTTACAACAAGTATTTGCCAATTTAATTGGAAATGCTATCAAACACCACCATCAGACAGATGGAACCGTAACTATCTCTGTGCAAAATGAAGGAGAATTGTACGAATTCCTCGTTGCCGATGACGGTCCTGGAATTGCTCCCGAATACCAAAAGCGAGTTTTTGGCATGTTTCAAACGCTGTCGGAGCCCAATCAAGTAGCAAACACTGGTGTCGGTTTAGCAATAGTTAAGAAAATTGTTGAGCAAAAAGGAGGGGCTATCCGCTTAGAATCTCAGCCCGGTAAGGGAGCAAAATTCTACTTTTATTGGCCAAATAAATGAAAGGTATAAAAAAATATGGGAGGGGAGATGACAAACTTATTACTGGTAGATGACGATGAAGTAGATGTAATGACAGTGCAACGAGCATTTAAGAAAAATAACATTAGAAACCAAATTTATGTGGCTTCTAATGGGTTAGAAGCATTAAAAATGCTGCGTGGCAATGGTCAAGCCCCAGTTGTACCCCTGCAAAGAAGGTTAGTATTACTCGACCTGAACATGCCCAAAATGGGTGGGATTGAATTTCTGCGCGAGTTGCGCTCCGATCCCCAACTGCGGGCGACTCCGGCGATCGTACTGACAACTTCCAACGAAGAAATAGACAAGATGGAAGCATACAATCTCAATGTGTCTGGTTATATTGTAAAACCAGTAACATTTGATAAGTTTGTAGAAGCTATAGCTACTCTTAATAAGTATTGGACGCTGATTGAAATGCCATGAAAAGCATACAAGAGTTAGGCTATTTTGGATGGGAAAAACCCATAAATAAAATCAGGGTGAATATTTTGGATGCAATGAGGTTTACCATAAATGAAATGCTTATTTTAAAATTGCAATTATGAATGATGGTTGAATAATTGAGTAAAATCTAGACTTTAATAGGTAATCGGTAATGAAAAAACCATCAGAAATAAAAGATCAAAAAATAACAATAACCGATCGCCAATTAGAAAATGGGATGGAAGAGGTTTTTAAAATATTGGTGGTGGAAGACGATGAAGTAGACCGACTGGCGGTGCTAAAAGCGCTGAAAAGAGCAGGCGTACAAACGCAACTGTCAGAACTCTTTGACTGTAAAAGCACGCTCGCAGCCCTTCAAGAACATAGCTTTGACTGTGTTTTGCTAGACTATCGCCTGCCTGACGGTGACGCCCTGAGTTTAGTTCAGGATGTGCGAAACGCTGGGTTCAAAGTGCCGATGATAGTGTTAACTGGTCAGGGAGACGAGCAAATAGCAGTAGACTTGATGAAAGCCGGGGCGTCAGATTATATTTCCAAAGGCAAACTATCGGCTGATAGTCTCTCCCGTAGCCTGCGGAATTGTGTTCGCCTCTACAGAGCCGAAATGCAGGCAGCTTCGATCGCAACTCGGCTGCGTGAAAGCGAAGAACGCTATCGCCTAGTAGTAGAAGGTTCAAATGATGGTATATGGGACTGGGATCTGCTCAACAACGAAATTTATTGGAACGATCGCTTATTTGAAATAACAGGTTTGTTCCCCACTGAATTTGCCGTTACCTACGAAGCATTTTTGTCGCTGGTGCATCCCGAAGATCGACTTGGGCTGAACGATGCTGTCAACGCTCACCTGGAGCGTCAAGTTCCATATAACAAAGAATTTCGGATTTTGCATCGCTCTGGGGAATATCGCTACTGCCTTGTTCGCGGTAAAGCCCAGCGAGATGCTAACGGTAAACCCTGGCGGATGTCTGGTGTATTGAGCGACATCACCGGACGCAAACGGGCAGAAGAGGGGCAGCGTTTTCTAGCAGAAGCGAGTATTATGCTGTCAGCTTCTCTTGACTACCAAACAACTCTGGAAAACTTAGCTAGGTTGGCAGTGCCCCACTTAGCTGATTGGTGTGCGATTGACGTAGTGGATACAGATCGATTTTACCGTCGCATCGCAGTGGCTCACGTCAACCCAGGTAAAGAAGAGTTGGTGTGGGAGTTGACAACCGAAACGCCAGCCGCTCTCGATGATGCTACGATAATGGCAAAAGTCTTGCAAAGGGGCAACTCAGAAATCGGCTTCGATCTGTCAGACTCTCAATTGACTAACCTTTTTCAAAATGATGAGCACCAGAGGCTGCTAGGGGAATTAAAATTTAAATCCTACATGTGCGTGCCGTTGCAGGTGTGGGAAAAAACCTTAGGCGCAATTTTGTTTGTGTCAGCAGAGTCTGGTCGTCGCTACACTCCAGCAGATTTGGCACTGGCTGAAGATTTGGCTCGTCGCGCAGCAATGTCGGTAGAAAATGCTCGGCTTTACCGAGAGGCACAGGAAGCAAGTGAGAATCTGCGCCAAGCGATTCTGATTTTGGGTCAACATCAGCAACAACTGCGGACATTACAGCAGTTGACTAATTTGCTCAACCAGCGCTTGACTGATTTACCTGGTCTACTGCGGGTAATGGTACAGGCTGTTTGTGATACAATTATAAATGCGCAATTTTGCTTTATTATACTCCATAACCCCCAATGCGATCGCATGGTATTAAGCGTTACGGCTGGGATGGGAACTGAAAAATTGCGCCTGGAAAATGCCTTTGCTGCTGAGGGCGGGTTACTCAGTCAGGTATTTTCTAAAGGTGAGGCACAATTGATTCAAGGCTCATTGGCAGACTCCCTATCGAGAAGTGAGTTACCCGCTTCGATTTACGCCGTGCCGATCGAATCCATGCAATCTGGGAGGTTAGGAGTGCTGGCGATAGGTAACTGGGAAAACCCCACTGCTTTTGAAGAAGAAGAGCGGCAGTTATTGGCGGCGGTGGGCGAACAAGCGGCAATTGCGATCGATAATGCTAGGCAAATTAATACTTTAGAGGAGCGAGAGGAACGTTTAGAAATCCAGAATGAAATTTTAGCTCAGCAAAATCAGGAATTGGAAAACCAGCGGCACCAAATTCAGCTCCAAAACCTGCAACTAATGGAAGCGGCACGGCTGAAATCCCAGTTTCTCGCTACCATGTCTCACGAACTGCGGACGCCGATGAATGCGATTATTGGCTTTTCTCAGCTTTTGTTGCGTCAGCGCAAGGGTAATCTGACGTTCCAACAGGGAGAAATGCTCGATCGCATTTTCAATAATGGCAAGCACTTGCTGACGCTGATTAATGAGATTCTTGACCTCTCTAAAATAGAAGCGGGGCGGATGGAACTGCAATTGGAACAATTTAATCTGGTGCATCTGGTTAATGCAACTGCCAACGAAATGCGATCGCTTGCCGACGAGAAACACCTAAATTTGCAGATTCATACAGACTTGCAAAACCCCCAGGTTATCAATGATAGCTGCCGCCTGCGGCAGATTGTGGTAAATCTGCTTTCCAACGCGATCAAGTTTACTGACACTGGTAGTGTGGAAGTAGAGTTACAAGAACTGCCCTCAGAGCGAGTGGCGTTGATAGTAAAAGATACAGGAATTGGTATCGCCCAAGAAAATTTAAAGCATATATTTGAGGAATTCCGGCAAGTGGATCAAAGTCTCAAAAAGAAGCACTACGGCACAGGTTTGGGGCTAGCGATCGCTGACTCATTAGTTGAACTAATGAACGGGGAAATTAAAGTTGAATCTAGCTTAGGGCAGGGTTCTACATTCCGTGTAGAATTACCTAGATATCTGCGCTAACTACGATGGGTATGGCTAAAATAATAAACATGCGCATCATCAGCCGGAAAGCACTACGAGAGTTTTGGGAAAAACACCCCAAGGCAGCAATCGTGTCTGCTGTTGTGGTATCAGCGCACATCTGACGCTCAATGGCAAAACCTTTTAGATGTACGTCAAGTATTTCCCTTGGCTGACATAGTTGGTAACTTTACCGTTTTCAATATCGGCGGAAATAATTATCGGCTTATCACTTTTATCGATTACAAATATCAAACCGTATTTATCCGTCACGTCCTCACCCATGCAGAATACGATAAGGAGAACTGGAAGAATGACGAGTGGTTTAAAAACACCTAGTAGCTACTACATGGAGCTGATCGCTAATTTTCCGCCACGCCCGATTACTACGGATGTGGAACTACAAGCTACCCAGAATCGGATTAATCATATTCTGGATAAGAATAATATCACGCAAGATGACCGAGATTACCTGAACGTGCTAGGCACTCTTGTCTACGATTACGAACAAAAACATTCACCCCTGCCAGTGCTTAAGGGTATTAAACTCCTCCTCGCTTTCATGGCTGAAGATAACATTCAAAAAAAAGATCTTGTTGATATATTTAAGAACGAATCTATACTTGATGACATTCTCAATGGCAACAGAGAACTTACCGCTAGTCAAATTCAAAGTCTAGCTGAGTTATTCCACATTTCTGCTACTGCATTTTTGAATTAATCAGGACTCTTTCTGCTATTCGCAGCTTGGCAGAGCGAGATCGGGGGTTATTTGCCAGTTCATCTTCTTCAGGTATAATCGGTTTTTTGGTAAGTACCCGCAATATAGTTGAACCTCTAAAACTATGCTTTACCAACCGATCTTCTAAACTATGAAAACTGATAATTCCAATTCTGCCACCTGGTTTAAGCCAGTTGGGTGCAATGCCGAGAAATGTCTCTAAAGAGGTTAACTCTTGATTCACGGCAATTCGCAGTGCTTGAAAAACGCGGGTAGCTGGGTGAATTCTACCATAGCGGTACTGGCGAGGCACAGATTGAGCGATCGCTAAAGCCAATTCTGTGGTAGTGTGGAAAGGGCGTTGCTCTACTATCCGCCGTGCTATCCGCCTAGACAATCGCTCCTCACCATATTTGTAGAAAATCTCAGATAGCTGGACTTCATCCCAATAATTCACTATCTCAGCCGCCGTTAGTGATTGACTGCGATCCATCCGCATATCCAGGGGTGCTTCTAGACGAAAGCTAAAGCCACGCTCTGGAACATCAAGCTGTACAGAGCTAACGCCAATATCGGCAATTATACCATCAAATGTGATATTATTAGGCTGATACTCGGCGAAATTACCGTGCCAAAAGTGAAGGCGATCGATATATGTAGCTAGATGAGTCATACTGGCAGCTAGAGCTTGCTCATCCCTGTCAATTGCCGTTATCAGAGTATCCGGTGCTGCTTCCAGAATTAAGCGGCTGTGTCCACCACCTCCAACCGTAGCATCCAAATAATGCCCTCCCGGACGTAGCGCCAACCCTGCAATTAACTCCCGACTAAGCACCGACACATGAAAAAAAGCCGAATCTTCTTCTGTATCAGGTTCTCTTGGTAAATCCGTTTTCATCATTTATCCTTCCGATGTGCGAACCTTCTATTTTGCGTATAACTTGCCATAGTTTTATGTTGCGATCGTTGAGTTATGGTAGGTGGATTCGTCAGTTAGTCGAAGACTGGGCTAAAATCTGTAAGCGATTTTAATCACCGTGTCGTGCAAAACCACTGGATAAATAAAGATGGTTTTGCACTTCCCCGTCTTTCTATGATAATTAGAGTCGGCATGTAGCTGCATCAAGGACAGAAATATGGCAAGAATAGAGACTAGAACCGAGCCGATGGTGCTAAACATGGGACCGCACCATCCCTCAATGCACGGGGTACTTCGGTTAATTGTCACCCTGGATGGCGAAGATGTGGTAGATTGCGAGCCAGTAATCGGCTACTTGCACCGAGGCATGGAAAAAATTGCCGAAAACCGCACTAATATCATGTACGTTCCCTACGTTAGTCGCTGGGACTACGCAGCGGGAATGTTCAACGAGGCAATCACAGTCAACGCCCCAGAAAAACTAGCTAATATCCCAGTACCCAAACGCGCCAGCTACATTCGGGTAATCATGCTAGAGCTGAACCGAATTGCCAACCACTTATTGTGGCTTGGTCCCTTTTTAGCTGACGTCGGAGCACAAACTCCCTTCTTCTACATTTTCCGCGAACGGGAACTAATCTATGACCTGTGGGAAGCTGCCTCAGGTTATCGGATGGTGAATAACAACTACTTCCGCATAGGTGGAGTGGCAGTTGATTTACCCTACGGCTGGGTAGATAAGTGCTACGACTTCTGTGATTACATCGAGCCCAAAATTGACGAATACGAGCGCTTAATCACCGACAACCCAATTTTCCGGCGCAGGGTAGAAGGGGTGGGCACTATCAGCCGAGAAGAAGCAATTAACTGGGGACTTTCCGGTCCTACGCTACGGGCTTCTGGCGTCAAGTGGGACTTGCGGCGAGTTGACCACTACGAGTGCTACGATGACTTTGATTGGGAAGTACAATGGGAAACTGCAGGTGATTGTTTCGCCCGCTACTTGGTGCGGATTCGCGAGATGCGCTCCTCGGCAAAAATTCTGCGCCAAGCCTTAAAGGGACTTCCCGGCGGTCCTTATGAAAACTTGGAAGCCAAGCGGATGGCAGCAGGACCAAAATCTGAGTGGGATGGGTTTGATTATCAGTACATCAGCAAAAAAGTTGCCCCCACATTTAAGATACCCAAAGGTGAACATTATGTCCGCGTCGAAAGCGGCAAAGGTGAGCTAGGGATCTTTATAATTGGGGATGATAATGTTTTCCCTTGGCGTTGGAAAATTCGGGCAGCAGATTTCAACAACTTGCAAATCCTGCCTCACATCCTCACGGGTGTAAAAGTTGCTGATATCGTGGCGATCTTGGGTAGTATTGACATCATCATGGGTTCAGTAGACCGCTAAATTGTATGGTGGGCACTGCCCACCTAGCCCTCTCAAGATGTTATTTCTAGTTTCTCGTTCCTAGGCTCTGCCCAAGTCCATACCCACATTTTCTATGCTGGAGTTGGACATGTGTAGAGTGAGAAACCTAGCTTCCATCGAACACTAGCAGGGCTTTTCACCCTCATCCCCCAACCCCTTCTCCCATAAAGGGAGAAGGGGAGAAAGAGAAAACCATCCGACTCTTACTCCCCTCCTGGGAGGAGCGGGGGTGGGCTCACAAGGGTAGGTTTTTTACAAATGGGTAGTAACGAGAC
>CASBRB010000467.1 GCA_949127975.1 Oscillatoriales cyanobacterium PMM_0019
TCTTGTACCAACTGGTAAATTTGAGGATTGTTAGTAATCGGCTTGAGTTGCTTAATTACACACCGCTTGCCAGAGGGCATCTGGGTATCTTCTGCCAGAAACGTGTTACCAAACCCACCGCTACCCAGGGCCCTTATAATTAGATAGCGATCGTTCAAAAGTTGCTGTGTCATTGGCCGATCCTCAAAGCCGCATAATTCTAGTTTGCATCACTACCCGACAATATGGCATATCCCTGATGCGTACCCCCAAGTGTTCCCAATAAAGCTGGCGTAGGATAAATTATCTGCTATAATCTATAACCAACACAGAGTCACAGCAAAGCAATGAAAAAACTTTTGACCTTATTACTGCCTTTAGCAATAACAATCGGGTGCATTAACCCAGTATCAGCCTCTAACGCTACTCCTATAACCAAAGGAGTGTCTCACACCAAAGGGAGTGCTGCTGCTAAAACATTGACAGCTCAGGCTCAAGGTGGGACAAGCAATCAAGCAGCAAAGCCAAAAGTAGCAACAGTGAAAAGCTTGGTAACGGGCGACTTGATGTGCTATGCAACGGTAGTCGATCGAAACAATGTGGTTAGGAATGAGCTGGGTGCTGACTTTGAAATCTGTGCTAACAAGGATAAATATTTAAACAAGGAAGTTAGCTTGAGTTACGGAAACGTCACGGTAAATGATTGTCAAAGTATTGAACCGTGCGGAAAAACGCGCATTGCCAACCTCATTACCAGTATGAATGTTATCAAAAGCAACACACCTAGGACTTTAAGACTGGGGTCAAAAGGAGAAGATGTGAAAAAGTTACAAACGATGTTAAACGATCCTTTGCTATCGTTAAAACATATCACAGTTGATGGCATTTTTGGCAAAACTACTCAAGCAGATGTAATGGATTTTCAGCGAAAAGCCCATCTAAGAGTAGACGGAATTGTTGGTCCTAGCACCTGGAACAAGCTTGGGAATGTTCTATCCATGTAGGTTGGCTGAGGTTCATACATGACAGAGTAGCCGCAAAGATTCCCAAAACCATCGGCTAAATTGCTTTTGAAGGGCGACCAATAATCTCTGGGTCTTTTATTATCTGGATTTTTGGCTAACCAATTATTCCCCGGTTGTCGCGCCTTTTGGTCGAATTCTAGCGGTTCGGGTGGTGGGTTAAATCGTATCATGTCCGATGCGCCTCCGTTTTGACAATCCAACGAGGCCAAAAGGGGTCACGCCATTGTTGTTGTTCAAAATCAAAATAACTGTGAAAGGTTTTAGTTTCACCATTTTTTTGATTGTTGAAGCTGCAAGAGATTTGGGGTGTTCCTTCTGTGAGTTGAGGGAAGACGGGATTATCTGCCCAAGTTCCAGTGAGGGAACACCATGCAATATCTAATACAAAGGTTTTTCCTAATCCATTATCGCCTGTAAAAATATTCAGTCTATCGGCAAATTCTACATCAAATTGAGGTGCAGAGCCGACTCGCTTGAGGTGCATTTCTTTTAACATTTCACTATCCCTTAGGGCTCTTTCGTACTTAGTGTGCTAAATTTTGAGATCAATGCCATTTCTAGGTCGGTTCTTGATTGCCCCTAAAGATATGTAGCAAGCATTTTTGGAAACTATATCAGGACTTACGCACACTGGCATATATAGGGGCAATCATAGGGTAAGGGTAAGGGAAAGGGTGAATTCTTACTAATCCCAGTCCCTCTCCCTCTCCCTAGGTTTGCCCCTACGAACCCGCTATATATATAGACAGTGCTACAGTACTGTCTATAAGACTTAGTACGGCCATTGCCAATCACGAATCTCTGGCATATCATCCCCGTACTTACGGATGTAATGCGCGTGTTCAATGAGTTTGTCTTGGAGCATCTGTTTGACGTAAGCGGCTGAATATCCCAATTTGGGTACTCGGTCGATCGCATCCATTACCAGATGAAAACGATCGAGGTCATTTAGTACCACCATATCAAAAGGTGTAGTTGTAGTTCCTTCTTCCTTGTACCCCCGCACATGGATATTATGATGATTCGTGCGACGATAGGTAAGACGATGAATTAGCCAAGGATAGCCGTGATAGGCAAAGATAATCGGCTTATCAGTGGTGAAGAGCGTGTCAAAGTCCTTCTCGCTCAAACCATGTGGATGCTCCGTCTGTGGCTGGAGCGTCATCAAGTCTACCACGTTCACCACGCGCACCTTCAAGTCAGGGAAATTCTGGCGCAGGATATCTACAGCCGCTAGCGTTTCCAATGTGGGAACATCACCCGCACAACCCATCACTAGGTCGGTTTCGCTGCCTTGGTCATTACTCGCCCAGTCCCAAATACCAATACCCTTGGTGCAGTGCTTAATCGCTGCATCCATATCTAGGTATTGTAGGGCAGGTTGCTTACCCGCTACGATAACATTGACATAGTGACGGCTACGCAGGCAGTGGTCTGTAACTGATAGCAAGGTGTTAGCATCTGGGGGCAGGTACACCCGGACTACCTCTGCCTTTTTGTTAAGGACGTGATCGATAAAACCGGGGTCTTGATGGGAAAAACCGTTGTGATCCTGCCGCCAAACGTGGGACGTTAATAGATAGTTTAGGGATGCCACAGGTCTGCGCCAGGAAATATGGTGGGTAGTCTTTAGCCATTTGGCGTGCTGGTTGAACATCGAGTCTACCAGGTGAATAAAAGCCTCGTAGCAGGAAAAGAAACCGTGCCTTCCGGTGAGTAAATAGCCTTCTAACCAACCCTGGCAGGTGTGTTCTGAGAGGATTTCCATTACTCGACCGTCTTCAGACAGGTGATCGTCGTAAGATAGTTTCTCAGCAACCCAAGTGCGATCGCTCACTGTAAATATGTCATTCAGGCGGTTTGAAGCAGTTTCATCGGGACCAAATACGCGGAAATTGCGACTTTCCAGATTGAGCTTCATCACGTCTCGCAGGAATTGACCCGTAATTCGCGTTGCCTCAGCTAGAGCAGTCCCCGGTTTTACACATTCAACAGCATAATCCCTAAAATCCGGCATTTTGAGGTCTCGTAGCAGGATGCCACCATTAGCGTGAGGATTGTCCCCCATGCGACGAGTGCCTTTAGGAGCCAATTCTGCCAATTCAGGAATTAGCTTGCCTGTTTCATCGAACAATTCCTCTGGCTTGTAACTCTTCATCCATTGTTCCAGCAGTTTCACATGCTCTGGATTGGTTGCCGTATCTGAAAAGGGAACTTGGTGACTTCGCCAGTAGCCCTCAGTCTTCTTCCCATCTACCTCCTTAGGTCCCGTCCAGCCTTTTAGTGTCCGCAGGATAATCATCGGCCACTGGGGACGCTTGCTGAAGCCATTAGTGCGGGCGTCTTGTTGGATATCCTGTATTTCCTTGATGGCAACATCCATAGTTGCTGCCATTAACTGGTGCATTGTTTCAGGATCTGAACCCTCAACGAAGTAGGGCTTGTAACCGTAACCCACAAATAGGCTTTCCAGTTCTTCATGACTGATACGCGCCAACACAGTGGGATTAGCGATTTTATAGCCATTCAGGTGCAGAATCGGCAACACTGCTCCATCGTGAACTGGGTTGAGGAACTTGTTAGAATGCCAACTGGTTGCTAAAGGTCCAGTTTCGGCTTCTCCATCCCCAACCACGCAAGCAACAATCAAATCAGGATTGTCGAAAGCAGCCCCGTAAGCATGGGAGAGAGCGTACCCTAACTCTCCTCCTTCATTGATCGATCCGGGTGTTTCCGGTGCAACGTGGCTGGGAATGCCACCAGGGAATGAGAACTGCTTGAATAGGCTCTTTATTCCGTGCTCGTCTGGGGAAATGTTGGGGTAATATTCGCTGTATGTGCCTTCCAAGTAAGTATTGGCAACTATACCAGGACCACCATGACCAGGACCAGCGATATAAATCGTGTTCAGATCGTACTTTTTAATCACCCGGTTAAGGTGAACGTAGATAAAGTTAAGACCGGGAGTGGTGCCCCAATGACCCAGTAATCTAGGTTTTACGTGTTCTAACTTGAGAGGTTCGCGCAGTAGGGGATTACCGAGGAGATAAATCTGTCCGACTGACAGATAGTTTGCCGCCCGCCAGTAGGCGTTCATTTTCCGTAATTCTTCGGCTGTGAGGGGAGTTGTTTGGGGAGGAGTGGTTAAAATCATATGATGTTGTAAGATATAACAGTATTTTACCTAACACGTACTAATCATACATCTTTTTTTGCATAAAGGTTGATTTTTTAATCTTTTCTTAACAAAGAACTGAGTATCATTGCAACGTATTTTATTTAAGGCAACTATATTTCATAAATGTGCCTTGCGTTTCCATGACCAGCATAGTAAAATAAAAACAGGACTTACGCAACTACACTACATATAGCAGTTCGTAGGGGCAATCCCCCTGTGGTTGCCCCTATTTATGCCCAGTGTGCGTAAGTCCTAAAAAATCTAAGTTCCAGGAGAATAATATATGTCAGTCCATCTAAGGCTAAAAGCTCGAATGTTATTGGGATATTCAGTACCAGTAGTTGCATGTCTGGGGCTAGTCGGAGTAGTTTACTTAACTGCTAGCAAAGTATTTGATACTTTTCACGAAGTAGAAAGAGTGCAAAATGTGCTGATAGTATCAAACGATATATCTTTCAGCGTCCAAGGGATGATCCGAGAGCTTCGCGGCCAACTTGTAGACAAAAATCAGGGTTTTGGCAACGAATATCAACAAAACCTGAAGATAGCTCATGAATCAGCAAAGTCTGCGGAAATTTTAATTAAACTACCCGAACAGAAAGAGCGACTCAATAAAATGCTGGCAGACATTGAACAGTATGATGAGTACGCTATCCAAGTTTTTACCTTGATTAATCAAGGTAAACAAGATGAGGCAATAAAACTATTTAAAACGGGAAAAGGGACAATTTTTGTAAGAGACTTCGACCAAATACATAAAGCATTTGAGCAAACAGAGGAGGCGGTGCTTAAGCAAGAAACAAAAGATGCTAAAGAAGCTTTAAGTTTGATGCTGACAGTGCTGGTAATAGGTGCAGTCTTATTGGTGATATTTGCTATTACTATTGCTTTAGTAATTTCATCAGGGATTACACGTACTATTAATCAGGCTGTTCATGCGATCGCCAGTTCTACGACAGAGATAGCAGCCACTATTGAACAGCAAGAACGCACTGCCACACAACAGGCAACTGCGGTTCACCAAACTACAACCACAATGGATGAGTTGGGAAATTCTTCCCGACAATCTGCTGAGCAAGCAGAAGTGGCAGCGGCTGGCGCTCAAAAGGTGTTATTACTAGCAGAAACAGGTATGCAGGCGGTAGGGCAAACTCTGGAAGAAATGGCAGCAGTAAAAGAGAAGGTCGAAGCGATCGCCCAGCAAATCCTACAACTAAGGGAACAGACAAGTCAAATTGGCAATATTTCAGGCTTAGTCACCGATTTAGCCACTGAAACGAATATGCTAGCACTGAACGCCGCCATAGAAGCAGTCCGCGCTGGAGAACATGGCAAAGGTTTTGCGGTGGTGGCTGCGGAAATTCGCAAACTTGCAGAGCAGAGCAAACATTCTACAGAAAAAATTAATGCTTTAGTTAGCAATATTCAGAGTGCAATTTACTCGACGGTGACGGTAACAGGTGAAGGCACAAAAAAGGTAGAGGAAGGAGTAAAAACTGCTGAGGGAACTGCCGAAACTTTTGCTAATGTAGCGAATTCGGTTAGAAGTGTGGTGACGAGTAGCCAGCAAATTTCTTTGACTGCAAACCAACAAGCGATCGCGATTCAACAGGTAGTCGATGCCATGACAGCGATTAACCAGGGAGCTAGTCAAAGCGCCAGTGGCCTTAGCCAGACAAAAATCGGCACCCTAAAATTAAACGAAGCTGCTGTGCATCTCCAAAATGTTATATAATTGACTCCTGCTGTATCATCCACACCAAAAATCCTAAAATTTGCTCTACTGGAGGGAGGGGGTAAACTGTCATATCAATAGTGACTGTGGTTGCTTCTAGTTTGAGAAATTGCCACTGATTGCCATTGGTGACAGCACCATATATGCTGGTGAAAGGCTTTTCCTTAGCGATGTTAAATTTTTGGGCAGCAACCATTTCAGCGACGCACTGACCGATACCCGATCTTAGGTCGGCTTGTTTTGCTTCTATAATGATAACCGCAGGGGCTTCAATAGCTAAAAGTTCGGGGGAACGACTGATGAGGAAGTCACAACGTCCATTTAGTCCCAGTGATTCATCTACGTTAAAATCTTCTCCAGAAAATAAACTAATTTCCCGGTTTAAAATGCGGCGGACTTCAACTAAAACTGGGCTAATAATTAACTCAGACTTAGCTTTTTCGCTACCTGTTGCCACTGCTAGGGGGAGATTTTCTTTGAGAACTGCTGCTAAGATAGAACTGGGTTGAATTGGAGCGATTTCCGGGAAAAAACTGATGTTTTCTACTGTGGTGAGATTGAAGGCTTCTTTAACTTTGACTATCGTAGTGAATTGACTTTGACACTCTCCCGGTTAAAACACGGGAGATTCTATTAGGCAGAATAGGAACTGTCTAATATATCCAGATCGAACAAACAAAGTTGCTCTCCTATTTGGTTCCCAGGCTCCCGGCGTTTTCTGTTACCAGAACCGCGATATCTCCTAATCTCTGTTACTTCAGAGGTGGGCATTTCAAACAGACTTAGCTGCTTGGGTTCCGACGAGTCCCGCCGTACATTTACTCTTACCTTTCTTGGTCTAGTTTTCAAAACTAAACCAAATTGCTCAACTCCACGACATTTTATGTTACGTGCAGCTTGAATATTTGCGTCGTCCAAATGACCACAATTCAAACACGCAAACTTCTCACCATCACGATTTGCAGCATCAATATGTCCACAAACTGAACATTTTTGAGATGTGTATTGGGGGTTAACTTTAACAAGTCTCTTTCCCTGCTTGACAGCTAGATACTCAAGTTTTTTAATCAAGTTTCCCCAAGAGGCGTCAGCAATTAATCGGTTAAGTGCCTTCTTTGCTGACTGTCCATTCTTGATATAGTTCCCATGCTCATCAACTTTAGGTTTACATCTCCGAATCATTCCAGCAATGTTCAAGTCCTCAACAATTATTGCATCAGCTTTTTTGACAATCTGATTAGCTACTTCCCACTGATATGCCTCCCGTTTGTTGGTAATTTTTTGGTGATACTTACCTAAACGTTTACATGCTTTACTCCGGTTCTTGGAACCTTTCTTTTTACGCGATAGATTCCTAGATCTAATCTTTAGCGTTCGTTTCGCTTTCTCTGATGTTCCAAATTTAGGGTTATCTACAACTGAGCCATCTGAGCAGTAAGCCAGCTTAACCAAACCCATATCTAGAGCAGTAGCTGTGTTAATCTCAGACACATCTCTAATGGGATAATCGGGAACAGTTTTATCCTCAAGTCTGACTGAAATGTACCACCCATCTTGTTTACAGCGAATGGTGACAGTCTTTATCTCAAATCCTGTAGGTAGTTCCCTGCTATTGTAAAATCTCATCCACCCGATACCAGGTAGGTAGATTTTACTGCCATTGATTAAAACTCCAGTAGCATATTGAAATGACTTGTAAGCGGAACGATTCTTGAAATTGGGATAACCTTTACCCTTGTTGAAGAATCCATCGAAAGCATCATCAACACGACGAACCACCTGTTGCAATACTGTTGAGTCTACTTCTTTAAGGAAAGTTAGTTCCTTCTTAAGCCTAGTAGCCAGAGTAATTTGAGTTTCAACCACAGAGCGACGCGGATTGACTTTCTTGGGTTTAGCATTGTCATCCTTTTTACGATTTGAGATTCCCCCGTTATCTTTCCAGCAATACCCAAAGTAGGAACCTTTACTCGGTGAACAGGTTAATGGACAACATTCAGATTTCCATTTCAGTATACAGTAGTCACCCATGATAAAGCTGGAATGGTAAGCCAACTCCCGATCTACCAGCATCCAGTTGAAGAGGAATCGGCAGGTATCTAACCAACTAGACATTTTGCTAGACTGGTACTGATTCGGTCTTAACTTGTATACATAGCTAGTTATCACTCTTATCACCTCCAATATCTACCATATCACCAAGTACCGAGTAATGTCAAGTATGGCAAAGAACAAATATCAAAAAACTTGGGAGCTAAATCACCCAGATAAAGTTAAAGAGTATAATGACAAGTACATGAAATCCAAGACTCAGGCTAAGATTATCCTAGAACCTTGGGGAAGAGATGCCATTGACATAGTGAAACCACCATCACAAACTTATGGCAATTGGATTCGCCAATTGCTTGAAGAGTGGGCTAAGTCTGTAGGTGATTTTAATCACCCGCGTCGTACTACATCCACCACTTAAAAGATAGTGGTTTGGTACTTCCCAATTTACCTGTAGATAATTATAGCATCTTCAAAATGTTATATAATTGAAATATTAGCCACCCTAGGTTTGGTGCGTGTGATATAGCTCACCAAATAAAAAGGAATTTGTCACATGCGATCGACCCTTTCGATTACACACACGCAGTTAAAAAGGGATGATGTTAGAAGCAACCCATGCATTGTAGAAAAGAGAGGGCGTAATATGAATATACGGAACCGATCGCTGCTGGCAGCATTGCTCATTACCGTTGGAGTAGCGGCTATAAATATGGCCAATTGGCGGAAAACACCTGTCGCCCTAGCAGTTTCCCAGATACCGCCGGATTTGGGTGTTAACGCCGATTTCCACGGCAAGCAGCTTTTCCCAGCCAACAACCCCTGGAACCAGCCTATTGACACACAACCAATAGATTCCAGTTCCCCTGTGATGATTAGCAAAATGGGAACCAACATATCACTACACCCAGACTTCGGAGCTAACTGGAATGGCGGTCCGTTTGGTATTCCTTATATTGTAGTTGCAGGCAACACGCCTAAAGTGCCAGTTACCTTCGGGTATGCTAGCGAGAGCGATCCCGGTCCCTACCCAATTCCCACGAATGCGCCGATCGAAGGTGGCTCGAAGTCCACAGGCGATCGACATGTGTTAGTAGTCGATCGTGATGGTTGGAAGCTCTATGAGATGTGGAGTTCCTACCCACAGACAAACGGTAGCTGGAAAGCTGGTTCCGGCGCAATCTTCGATCTGAGTTCCAATGCTTTGCGCCCCGCAGGTTGGACTTCCGCTGATGCAGCCGGACTGCCTATTTTACCAGGTCTGGTGCGCTATGATGAAGTTTATAACCAGAAAGCGATTAATCACGCGATTCGCTTCACAGTCCAGCATACCCGCCACGCCTATGTTTATCCGGCGCGACACTTTGCTAGCAGCCTCACAGATCCCGCCCTATTGCCGATGGGAGCGCGACTGCGCCTGAAAGCTAACTACAACATCTCAACCTTCCCACCATCTGCCCAGGTAATCCTGAAGGCACTGAAGAAATACGGCATGATAGTGGCAGATAACGGTAGCAACCTGTTCATTTCTGGTACGCCCGACTCCCGCTGGAATGACGGCGAAATGAACACTCTCAAGCGCGTGAAAAACACCGATTTCGAGGTAGTGAAGATGGGAACACTCATCACTCATTAGAGCATGAAAGCCCTCGTCTTCGTTGAAGTACGCTAGCGATTAAAATCGCTAGCTCATAGCTCAAGTCCGTTAAAACGGACTGTATGACAAAGGACTTACGCACTGCCTCTGCGTAACTACCAAACGGGTGAAAATGTCATGTGGTTTATGAATGGTGCTAACCTAAGTTCTTGGCAGTCGATACTGAGTGTGGGTGACCTAAACTGGAAGTTATTCAGCACATGATGCCTCTAAAGCAAGGGCGAACCAAAGGTTCGCTCTTACTGCCAACAATTTAGGTCGTAAATTGTCATGAGTACCTCAAAAGCACGTTCTTATATATTACTCTCGATCGCTGCGGCGGTAGTTACCATCGCACTCAAGTTTACAGCTTACGTATTAACGGGTTCCGTAGGATTATTATCTGATGCTGCTGAATCAGTGGTTAATTTAATCGCCGCACTGGTGGCATTCTGGGCGCTAACCTTTGCAGCTCAACCGCCCGACGCCGAACACACCTATGGACATTCCAAAGCAGAATACTTTTCTAGTGGGGTAGAAGGCGGACTGATTTTAATAGCTGCCGTCGGTATTGCTGTAGCAGCGATCGAGCGCCTATATCATCCACAGCCATTAGAACAGTTGGGCGTCGGGGTAGCAATTTCTCTGGTGGCAACGGCAGTTAATGGTGGCGTTGCTTGGGTACTGTTTAGAGCTGGGCGTCGCCTGCGATCGATTACCTTACGAGCAGACGCGCATCACCTGTTAACTGACGTGTGGACATCTGTCGGTGTGGTGCTGGGCTTGTTTTTGGTAAACCTCACACACTGGTTGGTGCTTGACTCGGCGATCGCACTGCTTGTAGCTGCTAATATTATCTGGGTAGGAGTAAAACTGGTGCGCGAAAGCCTCTCTGGATTGCTGGATACAGCACTTCCTGCCGAGTCGCTGCATATTATCGCTGCTATATTAGCAACCTATCAAGACAAGGAAATACTTTTTCATGCCCTGCGGACTCGCACCGCTGGTTCGCGTCAATTTGTTTCTTTCCACGTCCTGGTACCTGGAGAGTGGACGGTGCAGCGGGGTCATCAGTTGTGCGAGGAAATTGAGTTAGAGATTATTAGAGTGCTGCCAGGTACTAATGTAATCACTCATTTAGAGCCTGTGGAAGATCCGGCATCGTGGGCAGATCAAGAGTTAGATCGCACTATAAATGATGAATAACAAAATTGAACCTTAAAAAAGCATTAAAACACCTTAGCAAGCCTGGCAATAAGTTTTAAACTGAAGTTGCTAATACCTGTTTGACATCAAAAAAACTCTACAATTTGGTAGATTACTATTGCAGGCAGCCATTCATCTATGACTATGAAGGTTGGTATTCCCAAGGAAGTCTACTCAGGCGAATGTCGTGTCGCAACTACGCCAGATACAGCCCAGCGACTACAAAAGCTCGGATTTGAAATAATCATCGAGTCCGGAGCGGGCGAAAAGGCTAATTTTCCGAACGCTGCCTATGAGCAGGCAGAATGCAAAATTGTTCCCGATGCCCCAACCATATGGGCACAAGCAGATATCGTCCTCAAGGTACGTCCGCCGCAGATGCACCCCTCTGTAGGCAAGCACGAAGCTGAAATGCTCCGTGAGGGTGGCACTCTAATCGGCTTTATTTGGCCCGCCCAAAATCCAGATTTACTCGAACTGCTGGCAACACGTCAAGCTACTGTGTTAGCTATAGATGCGCTGCCTCGGATTAGCAGGGCACAAAAAATGGATGCCCTGAGTTCGACGGCAAACCTAGCTGGCTACCGCGCCGTGATTGAGGCAGCAAACAACTTTGGTCGCTTCTTTACCGGACAGATTACTGCTGCCGGGAAGGTGCCACCTGCTAAAGTAATGGTAATCGGCGCTGGTGTAGCTGGGTTGGCAGCTATCGGTGCAGCTAAGGGGCTGGGTGCAATTGTCCGCGCTTTTGATACACGCCCTGAAGTCAAAGAGCAAGTAGAAAGCATGGGCGCAGAGTTCCTCGAACTCAATTTCCAAGAAGAAGGCACGGGTGCAGGCGGCTACGCCAAGGTGATGAGTCCAGAATTTATCAAGGCTGAGATGGCGTTGTTCGCCGAACAAGCTAAAGACGTTGACATTATCATCACCACAGCGCTAATCCCCGGTAAAAAAGCACCTTTGCTGATTACCCAGGAAATGGTTGAAAGCATGAAACAGGGATCGGTAATCGTCGATATGGCAGCCGAACAGGGTGGCAATTGTGCCGTTACCAAGCCAGGCGAGATTTACCGTTACCAGGGAGTGACGATTATAGGTTTAACTGACTTGCCCAGCCGCATGGCGCAACAGGCAAGCCAGCTTTATGGCACCAATCTTTACCATCTCCTCGACGAAATGGGTGGGGCTAATAACTATAAAATCGATCTCGAAAACGAGGCGATCCGGGGTGCCTTAGTACTCCACAGCGGAAAGATTACCTGGCCCCCACCCAAACCAAGTACACCACCACAGCCAGCCCAAATCCCTGCACCACAGCCTGCGCCCGCTCAACCTGTCAAAGTTGAGGCCCAGCAATCTCAGAGCAAAAAAGACTGGCTATGGCTGGTACTGATTGGCTTAGTTTTAATCGGTGTCGGTATTGGTGCCCCTTCCTCTTTCCTGTCTCACTTTACTGTGTTTGTGCTAGCTTGCTTTGTTGGTTGGCAAGTGATCTGGAACGTCAAGCCTGCTCTGCACACTCCGCTAATGAGTGTGACTAATGCCATTAGCGGGATCATTATCATTGGTGGGATGCTCCAGCTTCAGGGATCTTTAACTTCGCCTACTACTATACTGGGCGCGATCGCGATTTTAGTTGGAACGATCAATATTTCCGGTGGCTTCCTCGTCACCCAACGTATGCTCAAGATGTTTCAAAAATAAAACGAGACTATGCCGACTAATCTGCTAACAGTCGCCTATATTGGCGCTAGTGCCTTATTCATTCTTAGCCTAGCAGGTCTGTCCAATCAGAAAACAGCTCCCAAAGGCAACATTTATGGCATCACTGGGATGCTAATCGCCGTGGCTGCTACCACTTTGAGCCTAGGCGTGAAGGAATACGGCATCTTGGGGGCAGTTGTCCTACTAGGAAGTATCATCGGTGCGAGCGTCGCCTCCCGTGTGGCAATGACTTCGATGCCAGAATTGGTGGCGATTTTGCATAGCTTTGTCGGTTTGGCGGCAGTTCTAGTAGGAATCGCTAATTACTTGCAACCGGAGCAATCGCTGACTGGGATTGAGGAAAAAATCCACCAGTTGGAAATATTTATCGGTGTGTTCATCGGTGCTGTCACCCTCACAGGTTCAATAATTGCCTTTGGCAAACTGCGTGCCATCATTAGCAGCAAGTCTCTACTTCTGCCAGCTCGTCACTGGCTAAATCTCGGTATGATTTTGGCTTGTGTGTGTCTTGGGTTCGTGTTTATGCAATCCGAACCCCTCAACGGACTGCCACCCCTGTTGATTATGACGGCAATTGCCTCAGTTTTGGGTATCCATCTGGTGATGGCGATCGGTGGTGCGGATATGCCAGTTGTGATTTCCATGCTTAACAGCTATTCTGGATGGGCTGCTGCCGCTGCTGGTTTCATGCTATCCAACGACTTGCTGATTATCACGGGGGCGTTAGTAGGCAGTAGTGGTGCCATCCTCAGCTACATTATGTGCCGAGCGATGAACCGCTCATTCATCAGCGTGATCGCAGGTGGCTTTGGAACCGAGGCGGGAACTGTATCCCAGTCAGGCGCAGCTCACCAACCTGTGGGCACAGTTAACTCGACGACTATTGAGGAAACCGTCCAAATGTTGCGCGATGCCAAAACCGTGATCGTGGTTCCTGGCTACGGTATGGCAGTAGCTCAGGCTCAGCATGCTGTATCGGATATCACTAAGCATCTGCGCTCTCAAGGCGTAGAAGTTCGCTTTGGCATCCATCCAGTAGCTGGGCGGCTACCCGGACACATGAACGTACTTTTGGCTGAAGCTAAAGTTCCCTATGACATCGTTCTGGAAATGGAGGAAATTAATCACGATTTTCCCAAAACTGATGCCGTGCTGGTGATTGGTGCTAACGACACCGTTAACCCCAGTGCAATGGACGATCCCAATAGTCCGATCGCTGGTATGCCAGTATTGGAAGTATGGAAGTCTACCCAGGTGGTAGTGATGAAGCGCAGTATGGCTAGTGGCTACGCCGGAGTTGACAACCCTCTGTTTTACAAGGAAAATACTCGCATGCTTTTTGGCGATGCCAAGAAAAATGTTGATGCGATCCTCGGAAAACTGAGTTTTGCCTAGAACCTATCGCGGCTGTCCCCACCTTCTTAAGGTGGGGCAGGATAGGGGAAATTAAGCGACGCAAGTCCCTTAATTTCCCATTGACTTGTATTTAGTTAGTTGCATATTATCATCATGTATGTTATGTTAAATAACCCTTCTCTAAAGCCAATATCCGAGGGACTAAGTCGGGTATCTGAGTATCTCGATCGCAAAAATTATCTCTGTTCTGTGGTGAATTATGTAAATTAATGAGATAATCAAGTGAGTTGTTGAGGATCAACCATGAAACATTCAATTTTAAAGCTTTTCACCAAGGTGCTGGTAGCTTTGTTGATTGCAGTCAACCTGGTAATGGTTGTTCAGCCTGAAGTCTTAGCTAAGCCAGTGTGTAGTGCTGCTTATCCCGATGTCTGCATTGCACCGCCGCCACCAGATTTAGATTGTAAAGACATTAAAGCCAAAAATTTTAGAGTCGGACCTGGGGACCCGCATGGCTTTGACAGGGATGGGAATGGTATCGGTTGCGAGCAGAAATATAAGCTCCATAAGTTGAATCCCACTACCGAGTTCGATCGAGCGCCGAATCAGAGGGATACTACATCCGAGAATCGTACTAATGAGACCGCTCAAGCGCCGAACCAGAGGGATACTACATCGGACGCTAGTGATGCTAATGAGACAACAAGCGTCGCTCCGCCCAACGATTCCCAGATTGCAGAGGATGACGCAAATGGGTTTGACAAGGCTGACGAATTCCCGGCTTATTTCACAAAACCTTATTACTTTGGGTGGCAGCCGTGGAGAATGGGGTGGCAGTCAAGGAGATTTGCGCCAACTGACAACCAAGAGCAGGATGACGCAAATGGGTTGGACGAGGCTGACAAATTCCCGGCTGATTTCACAAAACCTTATTACTTTGGGTGGCAGCCGTGGATGGGGTGGCAGTCATGGAGATCTGCGCCAACTGACAACCAAGGGCAGGATGGCGGCTGGTGGCAACGAAACTAACCAAGCCGATTTTTAGATTGTAGATGCCAGGATTTTGGATGAGGATAAAAACAAGCCCCTGAATTTATGGGGATAATTTTCTCGTTCCCAGGCTCTGCCTGGGAATGCTGTTTGGAGGCTCTGCCTCCACAAATCGTAAATGTAATCCAAAATCTAAAATCCTTGCATCCTCAAGTCCTATATCTTATGTCAGATATCGCCGCCCCTACAATTACTAAATCGGTGTTCTAGTTATAGCAACCCAACAGGCGGTTAGGACATTCTCTCAATCTCAAATCCAGTCACAGTAAGGGCTTTACTCCTGACTCCTGACTCCTGACTCCTGACTCCTGCTATATATATCGCGCCAAGTCCTCCTCAGATAACTCTCAACACTTTCCGGTGGCGTCCCTGTGAGACGTTCAACATGATCCGTAACGATATCAAACTCTTCGTTATCCACGGCACGATACATGGAAGTTAGAACTTCGATCATTAACTCCGGAAGGTTGTCAGCTCGGCAGATGTCAGCAAACTCATCTTCACTCACCGACTTGAATTCACAGTGCTTTCCAGTCACTTGACTGATGGTTTGGGCTAGTTCGGGCATGGACAGGGACTTGTTGCCCGTCAACTGGTAGATTTGCCCTGAGCGATCGCTACCCAGGCACGCAGCCGCCAAAGCACGAGCTAGGTCGTCCCGAGAGATATAGGCGACTCTTCCTTTCTTGACGGGGTACGGTAGGTAACCCATCTGTATGAGTTTGGGAACCCACTGCGCGACCGGATCTAAGTACAAGCAGTTACGTAGAATCGTCCACTCCAGCCCGCTTGAACACAGCTTCGACTCCGAATACAGCGTAAAGGGCGTGATGAGGAACTTTGAAGTCGAGGTTGCTGCCAGAATGCTAGTCAAGAGGACTCGCCCTACTTTCGACTGCTTTGCGGCTTCCAAGGCATTGAAGTGCTGTTGAATTCGCGGCTCTACAGGTGCCGAGCTAGGAATGAGCAACAACACATCCGTGCCAAGAAATGCTTCTTTCAATGACTGTGGATCTTCATAGTCAGCTCGACGAACCTCCACGCCCCGTTGAGCCAGTTCGCTAGCCTTTTCAGGATGGCGAGTACTGGCGATTATATCAGTCGCGATCGCCCCCTGTTTCAGAAGCTCTCTTATCACCCGACTACCAAGATTTCCTGTGGCTCCCATCACGTTTACTTTCAAAATTCCTACTCCCCCGAAGGTACTTTTGTCGTCAGTTAATATCAATTCAGTTTACTAATATAGCTAACATTTCGCCACTGGTTAACCGCTGTTTGTAATTCCATCGATAACCAACGATCGTACTGAGGATAAATCGGCAAACGCGGCACTAGGTCCCACCCAGCAGACTCTAAAATATCTTTTAATCTCTGATGGTGATGATGAGGATAATCGGGATTAACTTCATCTTTTGGTCCAATTCCCCCTAAATCTCTAGCACCAGCCTCTAAACAACCCAGTAGGGGCAATCCCCCTGTGGTTGCCCTTTCCAATCCCCCTGTGGTTGCCCTTTCCAATCCCCCTGTGGTTGCCCTTTCCAATCCTCCTGTGGTTGCCCTTTCCAATCCCCCTGTGGTTGCCCCTACTAAATTAGGCGGAATTTGGATAGTTATATCTAGTGGTAGAATCTCACGGGCAATTGCTACTACTTCCGGCAGTTGCTCCGAGTCAAAAGCTGGTGCATACCCAGGGGAATTGCCCGTACTACCTGGGCTATATGGTTGCAGGATGACTTCTTGAATGTGTCCCCAGCGTTGGTGCATTTGGGCTATAGCTTCCAAACTTTCCCACCAATCCTGCTTACTTTCCCCAATCCCCAACAATAATCCAGTAGTAAACGGAATCCGCAATTCCCCAGCCCATTCCAACTGTTGCAGCCGCACTTGGGGTAATTTACTCGGCGCGTGTCGATGAACGGTTTCCAGCAGGTGAGGTGTCAACTGCTCCAGCATCAGCCCCATTGACACATTAACCATCTTCAACTGAGCCATCTCTTCATAACTCAGTGGTCCGGCATTGGTATGAGGCAAAAACCCCATAGACAGTGCCAATTCACATAAATCATAGATGCGCTGGAACCAAGCTGCCCGTCGTGGCGATTGGGGATGCACCTCGCCTGAGAGAATGAGAATTTCACATACGCCCTGAGCCTGAAGCGGTTTGAGCAGGGCTTCTGCCTCTTTTAAGGTAATCCAGGGACTTTTAAGAGGCTCAGCACGAAAGTTGCAGTAGGTACAGCGATTAAAGCACTCGTAGGTGGGCACCAGCGTGTAAGCAGGGCTATAAGTGACAGAGTACAGCATAAAAGATAACTAAAACAAATCATTGTCATAAATAACCTAAATTGTAAAATAGTGTAAAACCCCTTTACAAAACTAAATAAACCGTTTAATGTAGTAATCAAGGTAGACAAAGCGCTACCTCCGAACCTCGAAAAATTAATCCTGCAATCATAAACACATGACCACAACAGTACAACGTCGCGAAAGCGCCAACGTCTGGGAACGGTTTTGCAACTGGGTGACATCAACCGACA
>CASBRB010000468.1 GCA_949127975.1 Oscillatoriales cyanobacterium PMM_0019
CCCCAGTTGCTGCTAGCTCAGAACCTAAAACCTCCCTATCACCAGGCAAGCTGCGACTGATAAAAGCTACCCTAGAATCAGACTTAGAAAAATGCTTGGTAACAGCAGAAACGCTACTTTTAGAAGCAAAATTCCTAGATAAAATAGCTAAAGGGCTGAATAATTTCGTAGAAGAATGCACCATGCTAGGCGAAGCATTTGAGTTGCCTTGGCTGGTATCGGTAGTAGCACCACTAGCTAAGGCAGTGCAACAATCTAAACCTAATTCAGCCGTGCCGAGAATTGCCAAAAAAGTGATAGATAATGTCCGAACGCTACGTGACAAGTTTCTCCATAAAATAACATCAGAGAAAAAGAAAGATCCAAAAACAAAAACTACCGCCCTTGCTGTTCCTGAAAACCAGGAGAATGACAAAGCAACTGCCTTAAACTCTCAATTGCGAATCCCACTGAAACGACTTGATGATATGGGCAGTGTTGTTGGGGAACTGATTAATAGTCACGAGCGTATTTCCATCCAGCACCAGCAAATGAAACAAGCCAGTTATAACCTGAAGCGACTGGTGGAGCAAGTCAAGCCTGTACGCGATCGGGTACAATCGCTTTACGATCAAATGTCAACCGTGACGAAAGCCAACTATACAACTAATGATGATAGCACGACAGAAACCGAATTCGATTCCCTAGAAATGGATCGCTACACAGCCCTGCATAGCAGTTTACAAACTTTTGAAGAACTGATTACGCAGATTCAAGAGACTCGTGTAGACATCGACTTAGTAAATCGGGAGTTGGCGCAGGAACTCCAGGTAGCGCGTCTTGACCTAGATCAACTTTACAATAATGTAACTCAGTCACGCCTAGTTTCCTTCAAAACTTTTGCCCAGCGATTTTTACCCCAAGTGCAACGTCTAAACCAGCGCTGTGGCAAGTCAGCTCAACTGCTTCTTGAAGGAGAAAACGTGCTGATGGATAAATTGCTCCTAGAGCAACTACAAACCCCCCTCACCCATTTGTTTAACAATGCCTTAGATCACGGTATCGAAAAACCCAATGAAAGGGTGGCTCTAGATAAACCCAAAACTGCTCAAATCCTCCTGCAAGCAAAAATCGAAGGCAGTGAAGTGGCGATTACTTTTCAGGATGACGGCAGGGGAATTGACTTGCTTCATATTTATCAGAAAGCGGTAGAGCGAGGCTTGTGTCCTCATGAGATATCGATGAATCAGTTACGACGGGAAGAAATTCTCGCTTTTATTTTCCAATCTGGATTTTCTACTTCCAAGCAGGTGAGTGACATTTCTGGTAGAGGTGTGGGGCTGGATATTGTGCGCACACAGGTACGGCAACTGCGGGGCAGTTTGGAAGTGGATACTGTTCCAGGAAAAAATACCAAATTTACTATTCGCTTACCACTTAGCCTCAGTCTGCTATCTTTGTTGCTGTGCCAAGCTCAACAGCAAATATTCGCAATTCCTACAGATAGTGTTTTGGAAGTTATCCTCTATTCAGATTTGCAACCAGAACTGCAACCCCATATTTCTTCAATAACTTGGCGGGAGCAGGTGTTACCTTTGCTGCCATTAATGGGGCTGTTGCCTTATGAAAATTTTAGGAGTGCGACTACAAATCCTCAAGTTGTGCTGATACTCAATGGGGCACAGTCTCCTCTAGCTGTCACTGTAGATGCAATTTTGGATGAACGTCAACTGATTATCAAACCCTTTGATGATACTGTGTTTGTGCCTCCTTACCTTGCTGGGTGTACGACTCTTGGTACGGGTGAAGTGGTACCTGTATTACTGCCACGATTTTTAAAACCTGTAATAAGTAAGCCCCAGTCCTCTGCTGAGAAAAAGGCAACTATTAAAAGTAGTCGGACAATCTTGATTGCTGAAGATTCTACAGGGGCGCGACGCTCTTTAGAGCGTATCCTTACGCAAGCAGGTTTTACGGTAATTGTTTGTCGAGATGGACAAGAGGCTTTAGATGAACTGCAAAAACACCAACAGGAAGTAGATTTGGTCATTTCTGATATTGAGATGCCCCGACTCAATGGCTTTGATTTGCTTCAGAAAATTCGCACTCACTCTTCTTTGTATAATTTGCCTGTAGTAATGTTAACTTCCCGGACGGGCGATCGGCATCGTCAAAAAGGTTTTAGCTTGGGAGCTAATGCTTATCTAGGCAAACCGATTACCCCAACAGAGTTACTAGCTGGAGTTGACAGCTTACTTGTTTGACATTCTGGGTGCCGTAACTCACCATCAAGGTTGGCGGTTGATTAAATCGAATTATAGAGGAAGATATTGGACGCGGTTAGCACAATCAGATGGATCGCAAACTTTGGCGATTAATTCCAAGTCGCGGACACAATCACCAATGGAAATATTCTGTTGATGAGCGTAAATCACTCCGAAAAAATCTATCCCCACTGCTTGACGATAATGTGCTTCTGCTAGAAAATCGTCATCTTGAGAGAAGAGCACCCGTTTCAGTGCAGTAGCGTGGTCAAGTAATATCGAGTCAGGTGTTCCTGTTAGATTATCTTCTTGAACTGTTAAAAGATCTACATTTCGCTGACGTAACCCAACGGTAATTGCTTTAGGAACTTGTTCATCCATATAGAGGCAAATACTCATCGTAAATATCCCATTGTCCGTAATTTGGTGGCGATGGGAGATTCTCCTGCTTCTATACGTAGTTTTTCTGCTTCCTGGTAGCGTCGCTTTATATCAGCATCAAGTTCCTGTTTATGATCCCAGTAGTACGCTAAAGCAGAGTAAATTTTGCTCATCGAGACATGAGGATAATTGGCGTGTAATTCTTCGGGAGTCCAACCGTAAGCTTTGACGGAAGTGATTAATTCCACTACTTTCATGGTAGTTCCGGCTATAAGAGGAACGTTACGCTCATCAATTTGGATGTATTTATACTCAGTGATTGTAAGTGCCATAACTTTCCGAGAGTCCCTCGGTAGGGTTGCTACAAATGACGCTGTTTGGATCTATTATAGCATTACCGGACGCGGAAGTTCCTGTTTATCTAGGATATAGCGGGAAGCACAAAACCACCGTGATTTATCCGGTGGATGTAGTGTCTTTAGACCGGGGAGAGCCCCAGCAAGTATCTCCATAGATTTAATTTTGTTCGACTCAATGAGAACACCCTCCATTGTTGAAATAACTGACATTTAATGATAGAGTATCAGTAGCATTCATCAGGCTTTAGGTATTTGTCCGACAGCTAGCAGCTCTGTTGCTTTCTTCGCGTCAAGTGGTCTAGAAAAGTAATATCCTTGCCCGAAATTACATCCCAATTGCTTTAGATGAGCTACCTGCTCGGCAGTCTCCAAGCCTTCAGCAACAATCTTCTTACCCAGAGCTTGCCCTACTGAAACTATAGCTTGGGCGATTTCAGAATGTTCGCCTTGGGGACCAATGTCTTTAACGAAAGCCCGATCGATCTTCAGAATATCTACAGGTAGCAAATTAAGATAACTCAACGAGGAGTAGCCTGTACCAAAATCATCAATACTGATTTGAATGCCTCTCAAGCGCAGAGCTGACAAAATATCAACTGTGTGAGTTCCCGTCTCCAATAGTCCGCTCTCGGTAACTTCCAATTTCAAATCTTTCGGATCTATGCCAGTTTCCTCTAGAATCCGATCGATATCCGCTAACAAGCCAGGATGACTTAGTTGCCGTGGAGCCAGGTTAACGCTCATCGAGAGTTCTTTCTTGAAAACAGCCTGCCATTCCCGTAACTGGATGCACGCTTGCCGTAAAATGAACATACCGACACTAACAATCAAACCTGTTTCTTCAAGACAGGAAATAAATTCCATCGGCGGTACCATCCCTCGTTGGGGATTTTGCCAGCGTACCAACGCCTCAAACGCATCAATTCTATTATCCTTAAAGTCGATGATTGGCTGATAGTGGAGAAGAAACTCTTCTCGCTTCAAAGCAATAACCAAATCATTCTCTAACCTCAAACGTTTCAAGGCAGCATCATGTAACGAGCCCTGGAACAAATAGTAGCCTGTAGTACGATCGGCCTTCGCTTTTTGCAGAGCAGTGTCGCCATCACGGATAATATCAACAGCCTGACTGTAGCCTGCGCCTCCAATCACAATCCCAATCCGGGCTGTAATAAAAATTTCAAAGCTCTCTACCTGGAAGGAAACTGCAAATGTATGTAGAATCCGATTAGCAAAGCTAGTCACATCCGTTTCTTCTCTGATGCCCCGCATGAGAAAGCCAAAATCATCTTCTCCTAGATGATAAACTGACTCGCCCGATTGCAAACAGTTGCGGAATCGTTCAGCCATAGCTATCAGCACTTTATCACCTATCCCATGCCCAAGGGAATTATTAATCAGGCTGAAGCGCGTGCAGTCGAGCAGGAGCAGAGCCAAGCCTTGTTCGGGCGGCTGAGCTAATGTATAACAAGCCTGATCGAGATCCTTTAACAGAGAAACCCGGCTGGGTAATCCTGTCAAACTATTAAAATAAACTGCATACCTTAATTCTTTGGTTCGTTGCTGAACTTTTTCTTCAAGAAAAAGATTAAGGTTAATCAGTTCGTTGTTGACGAACTGAAGTGAACGAGTCAATCCACGAATCATCAAATGGCTTTTTACACGGGCTTGGACAATAGCTGGACTGATAGGTTTAATGATATAATCGGCAGCTCCTAATTCAAAGCCTTTGGTTTCGTCAGTTACCTCTCCCAAGGCTGTGACAAAAATCACAGGGATATCCTGGGTATTTCCGTTAGCTTTCAGCCGCCGACAGACCTCATAGCCATCCATATCTGGCATCATGATATCCAGCAGAATCAGATCTGGGACAGGGGACTTCACTGCCAACTGCAACGCTTTTTCCCCGTGAGTCGCTACAATAATCGAGTAGCTGGTTTTCAAAATTTCAACCATCATCTGAATGGTTTCAGGACTGTCATCAATAATGAGAATTTTTTGTTTGATACTATCCATCA
>CASBRB010000469.1 GCA_949127975.1 Oscillatoriales cyanobacterium PMM_0019
ACGTTTTTGCTCGCTGCGATAGCGGATGGATTCAGCAATAAATGCCACTGTGCCTGAAATAAGCATTAGTACGACGCTCAGGGCGTTGATGTCAGGTTTGACTCCCGTGCGGATGCGGCTAAAGATTTCCATTGGTAGAGTACTTGAACCAGTACCAGCAGTGAAGCTAGCAATGAGAAAGTCATCCAGGCTGAGAACAAAGGCTAACATACATCCGGAGATAATCGCTGGCATCAGTTCCGGCAATAAAATTTTGATGAAGGCTTGAAATGGGGTAGCTCCTAAGTCAAGAGCCGCTTCTTCTAAGTGAGGATCGAGATTTGTTAGCCGTGCGGAAACTACCAGCGAAACATAAGCCAGACAGAAGACAACGTGAGCCGCCACTATTGTCCACAAGCTGAGGCGAATGCCCACTGCTGCTAAGAATACTAGAGTGGCAACAGCGATCGCAATATCGGGAATAATTAACGGCAAGTAAGAGATCCCGCGATACAGGGTTTTTCCAGGAAAGCGATAACGCGCCATCCCTACTGCCATCAACGTGCCCAGCACTGCCGAAATACCTACCGCGACGAAAGCTACTATCAAACTATTTTTTAGTGCATCGCTAATCCGGGCGTCGCTAAATAGCTTGAGATACCACTGTAGGGTAAATCCTTCCCATCCGGCACTGTAGGCAGACTTATTAAAGCTATAAAACGTCAGTACCAGGATGGGCAGGTACATATAAAAGAACATCAGCAAGGTGAAAATAACCTGCCAGGAAGGGCGGGGTTTTATTTGGGATTGCAACATCTCTACGGGTATGTCCTCCTGCTGAGTATTCGCTGTAACTGTCATCAATTGCCACCTAAGAAGAAATTCGCTGTCAGCTATCGCTGTGGGGTTCTATCGCCGTATTTGATTAAAAGTGCGATCGCTATACTTACAGCTAAAATTAACACCATACTCAAAGATGAGCCAAACCCCCAGTTTTGAGTTGCTCCCAAAAATTGGTTGTATATCAAGCGGGATATCGTCATGCTCGACGCTCCACCCAATAATTCTGGATCGACAAAATCTCCCAGCGTGTTGATAAACACCAGCAACGAACCAGCAGCAATTCCTGGCATGGTTTGGGGTACAGTTACTTTCCAAAAGCTTTGCATGGGATAGGCCCCCAAGTCCGCTGATGCCTCCAGTAAACGCTTGTCTAGCTTCTCTATAGAAGCATAAAGAATCAACACCATATAAGGCAAATAACTGTAACCCATACCAATGAATACAGCCGCACTCTGGTTGAGTAGATCCAACGCAGGCAGTTTCAGACTTGTCAAGATGGTGTTAACAACACCTGTAGGGCGCAGAATTGTAATCCAAGCGTAAGAACGCAGTAGCGAGGAAGTCCACAAAGGCAATACAAAGCCCAAAAGCAGCAAATTCCGCCACCGCTGCGGTGCCATTTGTCCAATCCAGTATGCCACCGGAAAACCCAGCAGCAGACAAACTAAAGTGGTGCCAAAAGCAAAATAAACTGATCGCCACACCACCTGCAAGTATATCGGCTGAAACACCAGGAGGTAGTTTTTCAACCCACTCGGATTAACTACATCCCCTGGCCTAATATTAGGCACCAAACTCAGCTCAAAAATCAATAGAGTTGGCAGTAGCAACAGCAGTCCCAACCAGATGCCACCAGGGGCTAGTAATGCCAACGGTTCCAACAATTTTTTCCAGGAGCGTCTCTTGCCAACCTGGAGGTTGGGTTCTAGAGATTCATCAGATGGAGTAGGGTTAGGGATAGAAGAATGAGACGTTGGGGTAGACACAGATAATCGTTGGTAATGGGTAAATTTTTATCCGCTTTTTAATCTAGTCCAATAATTATCATAAACTTCGGCAACTTGCTCTAGGGGCGCGATACTTTCGCACTTGGCGAGTATGGACTCTGGCGGAAACAAACTAGGACTGTTACGGATTTCTGGGGGTAACTGATTGTAGGCAACTTCATTCGGCGGCGCGAACCTTAATCGCTCACAAAGTTGGGCAGCGACATCAGGTTGTAAAATAAAGTTAATCCAGGCATATGCACCTTCCACATTGCGAGCAGTTTTGGGAATCACCAGCGTATCCGTCCAGATCGAAGAACCACTGTGGGGAACCACAAACTGCAATTTATTGTCTTTGTCTTCTTGGATAACTTTATTAGCATCTGATGAAAAACACATAGCCAGTAGCAGATCCCCTGAGAGGATTTCATTTTGCCAAGCGTCGGTTTTAAAAGAAGCAATGGCAGGTTTGAGTTGAGTTAACTTTTCATACGCCTGTTTAATTTCCTGGGGGTCGGTAGAGTTGTAAGAGTACCCCAGCATTTTCAAAGTTGCACCCAGCACCTCCCGAACATCATCTAGCAAAGTCATCCGCTTTGACAGGTCCTGCTTGTGTGCCCAAAGATAATCCCAATCTAAGGGTGCTATGTTCAGCTTTTGAGAGTTGTAAATCAAACCCGTTGCTCCCCAAGCCATTGGTACACTGTACCGTAAACCAGGGTCAGCGATCGGATCTCGGAACCGAGAGAATAGGTTGTCCAAACCAATCAGGAGGGAATGATCCAGTTCCGTGAGCAGCGCCTTTTCCACCATCTTGCTCACAGTATAATCAGACGGGTAGATAATGCTGTATTCCCCACCACCCGCCGCTTCAATTTTGGCTAGCATCTCCTCGTTGGAACCAAATACATCCGCAACCACCTTAATGCCAGTTTCATCATTAAAGCGCTTTAGCAAGTCGTCATCAGTGTAGCCCGCCCAGGTGTAGATGTATAAAACCTTTCTGTCGGCGGCAGTTGTTTTTATCGGTGCGCCACTCACCTTGGCAAGCGTCCAGCCGCAACTAGACAGCGTCAGCCCGGATAAAGCGGCTGCTGAGGCTACCAGAAACCTACGTCTTGTGTATTGGTCATTGGTCATTGGTCAATCTAGTTTAGATTTTAGATCTTAGATTTTAGATTTACTGCCACGCTCTCTAAGTGTTGTCTGTTTGCGGTTGAAATCTAGAGATTCACAAGCTAGAGGGCAACAGTAAGTTACTCCTTCAAGGCGAGACAATCTGTTGCTGCCCAGTGGGCGTAAATGGGAGTGTGGGGATCTGGTAAATGCCCGTGAGTATTGGGTTGCATCACCGTCAGGCGATCGCCTGTGATTAACTCCACTACATAATGAACGTGGGTTCCCAGGTACATCACATGCTGCAGCCGTCCCTCAAAGCAGTTTACCGCCATCGGTGGCTGATAAAGACTGAGTTGAATTTTTTCTGGACGGATACTTACTATCACCTCTTGCCCCATATCTCCAGCTTCGGGTGGCTGCACTATCATTTTCATACCCGTGCTGGTGACAATTTGAAGCGATGAGGCATCGTAGGATTCCTTCCGAGCCTTAAACAGATTCGTATCGCCAATGAAATCTGCTACAAACGCCGTCCTGGGACGCTCGTAGATTTCCGTCGGGGTGCCAATTTGCTCAATTTTGCCTGTCCGCATGACCGCAATTCGGTCTGAAAGACTCAAAGCTTCTTCTTGATCGTGGGTGACCATCACAAACGTCAACCCTAAGTTTTGATGTAAATTAGAAAGCTCGACCTGCATTTCTTTGCGTAGCTTCAAATCCAGCGCTCCTAGTGGTTCATCCAGCAACACCACGGCAGGACGGTTCACTAGCGCCCGTGCCAAAGCCACCCGTTGCTGCTGCCCTCCTGACAACTGGGCTGGAAACCTGTTGGTGTAGGCTTCCATTTTCACCAGCTTCAGCGCTTCTTTCACTCGGTATTCTAGCTCCGAAGAGAGCAACTTTTTAATCCGTAGTCCAAAGGCAATGTTTTCCCAGACATTCAAATGGTTAAACAAAGCATAACTCTGAAATACCGTATTTACCGGACGCTTATAAGGCGGGACATGGTTCATAGACTGCCCCTGAATCAGCACCTCCCCGGCTGAGGGTGACTCAAACCCAGCCATTAGGCGCAGAATGGTGGTTTTACCACAGCCAGAGGGACCGAGAATACTGAAAAACTCTCCCCGGTTAATGTTTAAATCAACACCACGGACAGCTGTTTCTCCATTAAAGACCTTGAACACCTTATGGAGTTCGACATCGAGTTCCGCAGAAGTCTGCGGATAAGATTGTTTTTGCAAAGAAGTTACAGACATAATCACTATTGGCTGCGGTGATGCCCCACTCAATTGTGAGTTTTAATGCAAGGATGTATGGGTTGAGCGCTCCAGAAGAAGGTTTTGCCCGCCCTTACCCTGACGTTCGATCGACTTGGGTTTATTTTAGCCTTATCCTAAGAAAAGTAGGAGTTCTCGCGATCGATAACGATGGTTAATTTTTACCCTGCCCTTACCTTCCAGATTAACCCAAAAAAGAAGTATTTATGAGCTTTCTAGACCTTTCCTCAATTGCAGGTCACAAAACCACTCGTACAGTTGGACGCCGTTACGAAGGTGTCATGTTGATCGTGATGATTACCCTGCTGATGCTAGGTGGGATTGGCTCTCGTCTTGCCTACCTACAGTTGGCGCAGGGGGAACGTAACCGACAACTGGCAGAAAACAACCGGGTTCGGATACTTCCCAAGCTACCTGTGCGCGGTAACATTTACGATCGCAACGGCAAACTGTTAGCCGGAAGTAAGCTGTCTCACTCGGTGTTTATTTGGCCGATGGCTCGCAGGCAGGAAGATTGGCCAGAAACTCTCCAACGTCTCTCCAAAGTTTTGAATGTCCCAGAAGCTGAAATTCTCAAGCGCCTCAAACAAGCAGGCTACAACTCTAGCACGCGGGTGCGGATTGCTCGCAACATCACTCCTGCCGAGATCACAGCGCTGGCGGAATATGGTAGCGATCTCGACGGCGTAGAGGTGGATATTGAAGCGATAAGGTACTATCCCAATCAAGAAGTGGCGGCTCACGTACTCGGTTACACCGGAGAAATGACCGAGCAAGAATTTGCCAAGCGTAAAGATGAAGGCTATCGGCTGGGTGATTTTGTTGGGCAGATGGGTGTAGAGGCGGCTTTTGAAAAACTACTGCGGGGAGAATGGGGTGGCCAGTTGGTTGAGGTGGATGGTGCTGGTAGAATGTTGTCCCTTCTAGGTGAGAAGCCTTCCAAGCCAGGGAATGATGTTGCGTTAACTTTGGATGTGGAACTGCAAAAGGCAGCCCAGGAGGCACTGGGCGATCGCAAGGGAGCGATCGTCGCCATTAACCCCAAAAATGGCGCTATCCTAGCAATGGTTAGCCGCCCGGATTTCGACCCCAATATTTTCTCCGATCGCATCGCACCAGCTACCTGGCGGAAGATCCAAAATGAAGACCACCCGTTTGTTAACCGCGCTCTCCGGGGGTTTCCACCAGCGAGTACCTTCAAGATTATCACTACCACCGCTGGTTTGGAATCAGGTAAATTTTCTCCCGACACGGTACTGCAAACTTATGCCGCTATTAATATCGGCGGTATGTCCTTTGGCGACTGGAATCATGCCGGATTCGGTCCCTTGGGATTTGTGGGTGGATTGAAATGGAGTAGCGATACTTTCTTTTATCAGATTGGTAGAGGTGTCGGTGGACCAACCTTAATTGAATGGGCGCGTAAGTATGGTTTTGGTGAAAAAACGGGAATAGAGTTGGCTCCAGAAGAAGCTTCTGGTTTGGTTGCCGATGAAACTTGGAAGCGGAAGCGAATGAGAATACCCTGGACTGTGGGAGACACTGTGAATATGTCCATCGGTCAGGGTTTCTTACAAGCGACGCCGCTACAATTGGCGGTAATGTTTTCTGTGCCTGCTAATGGAGGCTATCGAGTCAAGCCTCACCTGCTGAAAAATGATGAGGATTCTCAAGAGTGGCGAGAGTCACTTAATCTTAAACCATCAACGGTGCGGATACTGCGTCAAGGGCTCAGAGCAGTGGTGGACGGTGGCACTGGGGCAGCGCTAAACGATCCTACTATACCCCCTGCTGCTGGTAAAAGTGGCACAGCAGAAGCTCGCCCTGGAGATCCTCACGTTTGGTTTGGTGGCTTTGCGCCCTACGATAACCCAGAAATTGTGGTTGTGGCTTTTGGTGAACACCAGGGTGCTAACGGCGGCGGTGGTAAAATTGCTGCTCCGATGGTGTTACAGGTGATGGAAACTTATTTCAATCACAAAAATTCCAGTAATCCTACTCCAGGAAATACCGCCTCTCCAGCCCCAGAAAAACCAGCATATCGCAATCATTAATCTGGGGCAACCACAGGGGGATTGCCCCTACGAACCCCTATATGTAGAGGCAGTTTTTCTCGTTCCGGTGGCTCTGCCTGGGAACGCTGTTGGTGAGGCTGGGGCCTCCTAATTCCACGCACGAGCCCTAAGGGCGTGCGGGATGTGGGTTTCAGCATATATAGGGGCAACCACAGGGGGATTGCCCCTACGAACCACTATATGTAGAGACAGTGCTATAGTACTGAGTTTGATGAGTCTTAATTGGATAGCCTTGATCAAGTATCGGATGTTAAGATTTTAGCGAGATTCTTGCGATGTCAGTATTGTTTCAAGATTCTCCTCCACCTGGTTTAGTTCCTGAAGCTTCTGGGCAATCCAAGCTTTTTCAGCCTCACGTTGTTCCAGGGTTTTTTTGTGGGCGTTCTCCTGCTGCTCTAGGAGATTTTCATAAACTGAAATAACTTGTGTAATAATTTTACTTGCTGCTTCAAGTCGGGTATAAAATTCTGTTCTAATAATTTCATATCGCTTCTTGGCAATTTTATACTTTGATGCCTGCAAATTTTTTAAGCCTAGTTCAATCACTTGGTGCTTGATTTTGTTGGTAATTCCATAAAAGTCTAGCTTTTCTAATCCAAATTCTCCACCAACTACAGCAGCTAAACTTGCTAAAATTACAGGAACTAATCCGAGAGACGTAAATACGATTAAAGCAGCAGCTAAAGCACCACCAAATCCCATCCCACCCAACCAAGCTCCTTTGACAATAAAATTATTATTAATGCCAGCAATAGCTAAGTTAATCTGATTGCTAAAATTAGTGTTTACTTGCTGAACAAGATTGTTAGCACTTCCTTGAATTGCTTCTAGATTTGAAACAATAGTATCATTTAAAAGCTCTACACGTTTATTCAAAATTTTCTGCTGTAGCTCTTGTTCTTCCCAGTCATTTATTTCTTGTTCTAAATCTCTACTAAATTGATTAACGTAGTCTTGAATTACTTTTTTTTGACTCCAAAGATAATTGTGTTTAGAAGACCATTTTTGGGCGTGTTTCTCCAGGCGATCGCCCAATCCTTCAAACCACTTATTCCAAGACTCAGCCGCTTGTTCAAGGGATTGGCTCAGCAGTTGGTCTGCTAGAAGACGGATTTTGACCTCGCGCCCACTCGCTTCCCCAATCTGTTCCAAAATTTTCTGCTTTTCTGCTTCAGAAAAGTTTAGCTTATCGTCTAAAACCTGTTCTGCTTGCTCTAGAGCGTCTAAAACTAATTGAGTCAAACTATTGAGTTTAGTTACAGATTGCTTTATTTCTAACGTTCCACGCTCAAGAATCAGAAATTTCTCAATAGACTCGGTGAAATGTTGGAACGTGCTCAAGTACTCATTTTCAGTTCCTTCCAAAATTGCATCCAACGCAGATTGAGCGGAGATTAAATGAACGCGATTTTCACCTGCAACGATCGCATTTTCCCCCAGAACCAATCTCTCAATCCGCTGTTGCACTTGCTGACGCCCCTTTTCGCTACGCAACAAATCCATGAAGTTTGCCACTAAAAAAAGATTGTCAGCAGGAGAATCGGCTTTTCCACCATTCAGTTGAATCTTCAACTCCTGTATAAATTCCCGTTCTCCTTCAGTTAGAGGACGCAAGGCATTAGTCATAAAAATGACTGCATCAGTATCCTTAAGCAATTTTTGGGTAATCGCAGTACGGTTAGGATTTTCGTTCAGTCCTGGAGAATCGACAATTTCAACGCCACTGTTACATAACAATAGATCGGGATGCTCGAAAATAATTTCTTCAATTTGAGAATCTGGTAGTTCATTACTTAGACAATCCAATGCTACTTCTTCTGGAATTGCCGCCTTTTCTTGATACATCTCAAAAGGAATCTCTTCCTCCATCCCATCCTGATAGCGACAAACTATCCGCCGTTGCTGTCCATATTTCAATACTGTTACCGTGCCTGTACACGGAATTTCTCTGACAGGTTGAATTTCTGCACCAAGCAATGCATTCAATAAAGTCGATTTTCCTTGGCTAAATTCTCCTATGACTGCCAAACGAAAACGTTGTGACAACAATTTTTGATATGCTTTCTCTATATCCTCAGTCAAAGTATGAGACACAACCCCACGCCGATCGCACTCTTGAATAATTGACAATAATTGACTACATACATTATCTAGCTGCTGACGATATTCCTGGAACTTTTGCAATTTATCGTAGGATAAGCGTCGATGCTGTTTACTATTTTGGTGTTTGTCTCGAACAGGTAGGGAAGCCAGTATATCACTGGCGGCTTTAACAAAAATAGTATCCAAAGACTGGAACCGGGAGGGAGCGAGTAAAGACTGAACCTCATCTAAGGCTGCTGCCTCGAAGATTTCTTCAGCACTAAATCCAGCTTTTATAACTGCCAAATGTTGCGCTTTTATCTCTAAGTGCTCGGCAACTGCCTCCAAATAGTTATTTTCGCGGGTATCGATGTTACCATCTATCGCTGACATCTCATAGCCAAAGCCAATCAGCAACAGTCTTTCTGCTTCTGAAAGCGGAGCTATCAGTGTTTGCCACCGTTCAAAGAATGCATAAACCTGATTTTCTCTGACTCCCTTAATCATGAGATGTGTCAATCTACGCACATCGCTTTCTGGGGGGCTAAATCGATAAAGAGTTGTCAGTAGGTTTTGCTTCTCTTCCTCTGCTACCGTGTCATCAGCAAACATCACTCCCACCAGCACCGTTACCAATGCTGCCAGAAATATCACGGGCGGGGTGAGATTGCTTTGACTGAGCCTGTGTCCGGTAATGCGCGACAACAGATCGACAGCCTCAGAGCCAACGAGCGCAGTATCCATAAGTTGAGAAGTTTGTGCTTTTGCCTATATTATAAGATTATGCATTTTTCAAGCTGTTAATTGGTAGAACTTATGGAATATATTTTTAGTGCTACTACTCAGGCTCTCCTTGCTCTTGGTAAGCTCGAACAAGTCCGGACAGCTACGGGACTACTCCTGCCCCTAGTAAAAGAGCCAGCTACAGGTCAAGTTGTTGAGATGGCAAAGACTGTAGCAGGTTCTTCACTACAACCGTTGGTAGCTCCTGCACAGCTTATCTTTGCCCCCTTGCAGATGCTTGGAACTCATCTAGGTTTTCAGCAAACCGCAGCCAGTGTCGATCGAGTTCAGGCTGGCTTACAATCTCTGCACGCTATTTTAGGAGTTCTACAAGCGACTACAGCGGTAATTGGTGTTGGTTTGACAACAGGTGTGGTGCTTTCAGCCGTTAACCTTCGTCAAACCTTGAAACTCAAGGAAGACGTAAAGAATTGCCGCCTTGAAGTTAAAGATGGTTTTATTGACTTGAAAGAAGCTTTTAAAAACCAGGAATCTGAAATTATCCAGCAAATTGACCAGGTTGCCATAGATGTTGAATTTAGACATCATCGGACAATTTTAGTTCAAGCTTATGGGCGTTTTCTGTCAGCGGTAAAGCTAATGAAAACAGCTATGTCAATCCAAGACTTGAATGCCAGAAGCATTGAGCTGGCAAATGCACGGCAGACGTTAGGTGAGGCTTTAGCAGACTACAATAATCCTCAGCTATTATCCAAAACTTGTGCCGCTGGACAACTTCGTAGGCTGGAATGTGTTTGGGCAGTTGAACAGACGATCGCCCTAACTTATCAATTGCAGAATGAGTTAGCCGCCGTGAGCGATCGCCTCGGCCATATCCAAGATAAAATCCGTCAAGATATCGTCACTGTTATTGAGCGCAGTGAATCCTACAATGAACTTGATTTTCTCTTCCCTGAAATTACTCGCATTCACGATCACGATTTAGTAGTATTAGACTACTGGCAAAGTTACGTTGATTGGGTGCGATCGCTCTCCCCATCAGAACAGCATCTGCTCCAAAATGCCGACTTCAGTGGCCTAGAATTTACCATTAGCCCAGAGTCTAACGCTTTGGCAACACCCCCAGAACAATTAATCTATGAAAATTTAAAACCTAAGTCTCATCCCCCATCCCTTCACGATCAGCTTCTATTTATGATGAAGCCCGCTCTACGTCGAAAAGCCGAATTTTATATTTCTCAGCAAGCTGCGAACACTGGTCATAATTCTTTAATTTCATCGAATTTACAAAAAGCATCCCAGCTCACTGTTGCTAACCTCTACTGGTATTTCAAAATCAAAGATGAATCAGAGAATCAGTTAGTAATGGCTTGACAATTTTAATCCGATGCTAGGGTGAGCCGATGGGTGGGTTATGCTAACCCACCCTACTAGATGACCAGACTTCCATAGCTTAGACAGAGTTATCTGGACAGATTTTAGATATAACGAATTTGATTGTGTATCTCATCGGCTGCAATTTGGTTGAGAATAGTTAGTAGCCTTCTAGCTATTTCATAAGGGGATCTGCGAACAGCTATAATAATCCCTGAATGGGTTTTCCCTTGTTCAAAATAGAGCTTAGCCAGTTCTTCATAATCGCAACGATTATGAGTAACTATCGCCCTACCAATCTTTGCAGAATATTCCAACTGTTCTTCGTCAGCAATTGCTAGAAGTCCTGCGTCTCTTACCGTCAGCACATCAAAGCCTCTTGCCTGAACCAAATCAGCGACCAAAATATCAACATCTTCGTCGAGATAGAGCTTGATAAACAAACTGAAATTGGTCACAAATTTTTCACTAGGGGATCGATGAGATCGTCGGGAATACGGTTACGATCGATGTAGTTGTTGATTTCTGCTTGGTGATCGAGATAGTAACTGAGAGCATCAAAGACTTGGGCGAGGCTTAAATGGGGTAAATGACGGGGAATTTCTTCTGGAGAAATGCCCAAGCGCCAATTCTCCACAATTGATCGTACTGATGTGCGAGTTCCCTTAATTACGGGTTCGCCGCTGAGGATGCTGCTATCTTTGATGATGTAATAGTGTTCAGTTGCTTGAACCATAGATATTAGGTGAGTATAAGGACACAGGAGATTGACATTAGCCATAATTCCCAATCTAGAGGAATTTATTTTAATCTGTTAGTGTTGTTGTTCATCACTTGTAAGCCATTGATTTATCTGCTCAAATTATCCCTTAAAAAGATCCACTTAGTCAAGTAATAATTACTAGCAGATGACGACCGGGGGCGTCGAACATTGTAAGTAATAATACTTAGGGTTTCCCTTGCCGGCGGAGGACAGCGCGATTGCGGGAGCCCGCGCCGTCCTCCACCTGTAGTACATAATCTTCTAGCGGGAAGGGAGTAATGAGTGAAACAATCTCTCAAGCACAAACTAGAATACCAGCATTATCTCATAGCATTGAAGAAGTCAAAAAGGAGTTGAACTTATGACGACATCCAAACAACCACGCCTCCCAGATCCCGAAACGTCAAAACGACTAATTGAGAACGTTCGCCAAGCTCGCCTTGGATTTGAAGAAGTTGATCGAAAACTAGATGAAATCAACGAACGCCTACAACAAGACCTAGAGAAACAATGGTCTAAATCTTGGTCTAAACGCCGTCAGTCTGTCGGTTTAGAATAGCATCGAATTAATCATTGGTTTTAATTAACTTTATCTATGTTGATTTTCTTCAGATCAGCTAGGAGTTGAGAAAAAGATCTACAATTGGGCTCACGGTTGCGTAAATGTGAATTTTTTCTCACAACCCATAGCATTTCTTAAACTTGGCGTTGAAAAGCTTAACTGGGCTACTGCAATCCTGGGAATTAGCTAATTTTGATTTATTATTTCCCCTGCGTCCTCCAGAACCAGTTGATCGGCGCGTTGTCATTGCGGCAATTATGACATAGATATCCAGGCAAACTATTGGCCACTACCAGATGCTGTGCTGGCAAAACTGCTCCAGAAATAAATACCCAGTACTCTACAAAGCTATGAGGACTAAAGTCCTTACTACGAACCTATGAGGACTAAAGTCCTTACTACGAACCTATTTAGAACTCTTGTGAGAATTATCTTTTTTAGAGTCTGACTTGGCTTTCCATTCTGATAAAGGTCGTTTGACAGCATTCTCAAAGTCTGTCGATACTATCAGCACTTCTAACTGCCCAGATGTTTTAGCTTGGGGATCGGCTTCAGCATAGAGGAAACTATGGTTAAAGTCAGGGTTGCCCAAAATTAAATGATGGGTTTGTTGATTTTTCAGTGTTACTTCTATCGTCACTTGGGGTTTGTCTAGTCCATACTGTTTAAGCTGGTTTTGTGCTACGGTGAATGTGCGCTCTTTTTTACCATCTACCAACACATCTAACAAGTAGGAAACTGAGGCATCGCTAGCCGGGGTGTCAATAGGAGCCTTCATCTGCCAGGGAGATAGACGCGAATTGTCCCCAGGTTTCTGATTCAATTGCTCAAATTTCAATGTTTTGTCTTTGGTTTTAATCGTAAAAGACTTAATTTGTTGCTTGTCAAAAGAAAAAACCTTCTCCTCGTTGGCTTTTGCTTCTTCCTGTCGTGGTGCTATCTGAAACTCATAGAAATAAACCAAACCACCCAAACCCATTGCCAAAAGCATCAAAATCCATGTTGTTCGCTGTAATTTCATAATCGAAACGCACGTTAAACAGTCTTACAGTCAGTTTAGGGAGTCCATTGCTAACGTCGTCGCCACCATTGAAAACCTGCTGCTGTTACCCCGATTAAGGGCAAAATCAGCATAGATGTCAAAGTAATTTCTTGTGCTTGCTGAGAAGTAATATTGAGACGACGGTTCTTCTCTTCCTTAGGACGGATAGACAAGGTTTGCTCATTGCGCTTGCTCAACCAGCTAACTGAGTTGAGAAAAACATCCCCATTGAGCTGCTGATCGAATAAACCATTAGTGACAAAATCAGAATTGCCCAACACCACCAGTCGTGCATTAGATGAAGCAGGTGAGTTGGCAGATTTCGGGGATGCCTTAGAACTTGGAGTCGGCTTATTTGATGGCGATGTTGGCTGCGCTTTGGGTTGTACTTTACCCTCGAGGGCGACACCCAAAGTTAGTGGACCTTTGCGATCGCTACCTGGATTAAACTGTAACTGTTGGCTTTCTGGCTTGCTTGCTGCCCAAGTTCTATCATTAGTAATCAGCAGTGGTGTCTGCTGAACTCCTTTCACTGGCTTGGTTTCTATATCTCTCGCCAGCCGATAGAAAGAAATACCATCGCCAAAATCTTTGGTAATCGGATGTTTACCATAGTGAGTCACCAAAGGAGTTACTGCGTTTAAACCGACTAAGCGCCCAGAAGGGTCAATTACTAGCCGATTATCCAACTTTATTCCCCAGTCTTGCAGCAAACTCTCTAATCCAGAATTAACATTCGGATCTACCATTAATAACAGGCTGCCACCCCGCTGGAGATAATCTCCCAAGGCTTTAACTTCACCTGAAAACAGCGCCCGTTTGGGACCAGCAATGACGACTAGGTCGGCATCTTTAGGAACTGCTGATTTTTCTGCTAAGTTGAGTGGTTGAATGCTGTAGTTTTTCTGCTTCAGAGCCTCTACCGCCTGGTATAGTCCTCCTTCCACTGACTCTAGGGGATGTTCGCCGTGCCCTTGGAGGAAGTATATTTTATCATGGCGATCGCTGGTAATTTGCTCGATGCTATTCGTCAGTTTCTGTTCTGAGATTCTATCCCCTGAAGGCAACTTGGCAATTAACTGTCGCTTGGTGCCAGATTGCAGATAAATTTCCCCAGATGATTGAACACCAAATTTCTGCGCTAGTCCGGGTTGTAATTGTGGATCGACAACCTCAAAATTAAATTGGGAACTATACCGATGATAATTTTCCAGCAATTCTCGGTTAGCTGGGTTCTGGATACGGTCAAACACCCACACCTTAACAGGCTGCTGCAAACTATGCACTATCCGTTCTGACTGTGGTGAGAGGGTATGTAACTTATCTTCAGTTAAATCTACTCGCACCGGATGACGGACACCCAGAAAGTTAATTAGTGCCAAAATTCCCAACGCTGCTAGAGACGCAACTAAGGCATTTGTACTAGCTTGAGTGGAGCGGCGTTTCCAAAAACTTTGCGTTGAAGTGCCCATAAACAGCCACAACCCGATTATTACTATCCCAGTAATTATCAACGCCAAAGGCACTGGCAACCAAGTGCCGGAAACTAACCCAGCTACTAAACCCATGACAATTAGAAATAGGCCGATCCAGACCAGATATTTTAAATACTTACGATTTGTAGTGATGGTTTTCATTTTATTTGTGATCGATCATTGGTTAATACTTCTCTGTAATCAATTTTGACAATTGACAAAGGACTAATAACTAAGATTTAAGAACGATGAAAGCGAAAAGTATCGATTGATTGGGCAGTAAGAAACACTCCCAAAAAAATATAACTGGCGAATAAAATCACGCTACTACTATCCAACACCCCTTTAACGAAGTTTTGATAATGTTTCAGCAATGATAAATAACCCAATGCTTCTCCTACTGGGCCACCGATACCCGTAGATACGAGATCGATTAACCACAAAATGAGAATCAAGACGAAAGTGAGAAATGCTGCCACAAAAGAGCTATCTGTTAGGGAAGAAATAAACATACCTAAAGATAGCACGGCTGCTGCTAGCAAGAGCAATCCCCCATTAGCTAGTATCGGTATAAAAGGTTGAATCGGGGGTTTTGAGGCACTTAGAGCGATCGCTTCACACGCCATCAACGG
>CASBRB010000470.1 GCA_949127975.1 Oscillatoriales cyanobacterium PMM_0019
CAAAGTGATACAATGAACAAACATAGCTAGGGGTGCCTAGAAAAACAGGCTGAGAACAAACCCTTAGAACCTGATTCCGGGTAATACCGGCGGAGGGAAGCTGTTTATTCGAGGAAGTTAATATGCGTGCCAAATGGCTAGCCTTGCGTGGCGGACAGAGCAATGTATCTCAACTGCACTACGCCCGTCAGGGTGTGATTACCGAAGAAATGCACTACGTCGCTGGGCGGGAAAACCTCCCAGTTGAGCTAATTCGAGATGAAGTGGCACGAGGGCGGATGATTATCCCTGCCAATATCAACCACACCAACCTAGAGCCGATGTGTATTGGCATTGCCTCTAAGTGCAAAGTAAACGCCAATATCGGAGCCTCCCCCAACTCTTCCAGTATTGATGAAGAGGTGGAAAAACTGCATCTGTCAGTTAAATATGGGGCGGATACGGTGATGGACTTGTCCACCGGGGGTGGTAACTTGGATGAGATTCGCACCGCCATCATCAACGCCTCGCCAGTGCCCATTGGCACTGTGCCGGTGTATCAAGCCCTAGAAAGCGTCCACGGCACCATAGAAAAGCTGACGCCGGATGACTTTCTGCACGTTATTGAAAAACACGCGCAGCAAGGCGTAGATTATCAAACCATCCACGCTGGGATTTTAATTGAGCATTTGCCTTTAGTCAGAGGGCGACTGACGGGAATTGTTTCTCGTGGTGGCGGTATTCTGGCGCGGTGGATGCTACATCACCATAAACAAAATCCCCTCTACACCCATTTCAACGACATTATCGAAATCTTCAAGAAGTACGATGTCTCCTTCAGCCTGGGTGATTCTCTACGTCCAGGTTGTACCCACGACGCTTCTGATACCGCTCAGTTGGCTGAACTAAAAACCCTGGGGCAGTTAACTCGTCGCGCTTGGGAGCATGATGTGCAGGTGATGGTGGAAGGCCCAGGGCATGTGCCTATGGATCAAATCGAGTTCAATGTCAAGAAGCAAATGGAAGAGTGTTCAGAAGCACCCTTCTATGTTTTGGGACCCCTGGTTACTGATATTGCTCCCGGTTATGACCATATTACCTCTGCGATCGGTGCTGCTATGGCTGGGTGGTACGGTACGGCGATGCTGTGTTATGTCACACCAAAGGAACACTTAGGGCTGCCAAATGCAGAAGATGTGCGTAATGGGTTGATTGCCTATAAAATTGCGGCTCATGCAGCGGATATTGCACGCCGTCGTCCAGGGGCACGCGATCGCGATGACGAACTCTCCCGCGCCCGTTACAACTTCGACTGGAACCGCCAGTTTGAACTATCTCTCGATCCCGAAAGGGCACGGGAATACCACGACGAAACTCTGCCAGCGGATATTTACAAAACAGCAGAATTCTGCTCCATGTGCGGACCTAAATTCTGCCCCATGCAGACTAAGGTAGATGCTGATGCGCTTACAGAACTAGAGAAATTTTTGGCTAAGCAGCCAGAAAAAGTGTGAAATATCAACGGGACTTACGTATAGACACTATTATTAGGGTGGGTAACGCGCAAGCACGTCACCCACCATCCATATTGCAGTGTGCGTGCGTAAGTCCCGATCGAATTTGAGGTTGAACGGGGTGTATTTAATAGATAAATTTTGCCGCCTGGAAGTAATGTTGGAAGTTGTAGGAAATGGATAATCACAAAAGAACTTATGAAAAAAGATTTTACCCACTAGCTATGCGCATCGCCCGGATATTGGCACCCCTAGTCCAACGCCTAAACACTCGCGTTAAAACACCACCGCCAATGCAAGTGGCACCCTTACCCAGCAAGGAGGAGGAGAGGCTAAAAGCTCTTGAAAGTTACGAAATTCTCAACACACCGCCAGAAGAAGCTTATGATGACTTGACGGCTTTGGCAGCGTACATCTGCGGTACCCCTATTTCACTAATCAGCCTCATTGATGCCAATCGGCAGTGGTTTAAGTCAAAGGTTGGTTTGGACGCCACAGAAACGCCCAGAGAACTTGCCTTCTGTGCCCATGCTATTCTAAACCCAGATGAAATCCTGCTGGTGCCCAATGCGCTAGAAGATGAACGGTTTGCTGGTAACCCGCTAGTAACTGGAGATCCCAGTATCCGGTTTTATGCTGGCAGTCCTCTGGTAACTCCGGATGGCTTTCCTTTAGGTACTCTGTGCGTAATTGACAGGATTCCTCATCATCTTAACCCACAACAACTGGAAGCTCTGCGGGCTTTAGGTCGTCAGGTAATAACCCAGATGGAGCTAAAGCTTAATTTGAGCAGGTTAGAGCGGCAGTTGGCTAGGCGTCAAGAAACAGAAGCTAAGTTGCGGGCTTCGGATCAGCAAGTAGTCGATTTGCTCGAAAGTATGAGCGATGGTTTTTTTGCCTTGGATCGGCAGTGGCGCTTTACCTATATTAATCAGGTAGCTGCTGAAATTTTGCAAAAGAAGCCAAAAGAACTCCTTGGTCAGAATATATGGGATGTATTTCCCGACCTTGTCGGTTCAAAGTTAGATCGCGAGTACCACAAAGCGGTAGCCCAACAAGTTCATGTTCACTTTGAAGAGTTCTACCATTCGTTAGGTCGCTGGGTGGAAGGTCGTGTCTTTCCTTCTTATGAAGGTTTGTCGGTTTTTCTTCACGACATCACGATTCGCAAGAGAGTGGAAGAAGCCCTCCACTATGAACATGAACAATCCGAAAAGCTGTTGCTTAACATCTTGCCTGAGCCAATTGCGGAGCGGTTGAAACTGCTAGAAAGCAATATTGCTGACAGCTTTGCTGAAGTGACGATTCTATTTGCTGACTTGGTTGACTTCACCAAACTGGCGACTGTGCTAGCCCCGACGGAACTGGTGAGCTTACTTAACGAAATTTTTTCAACTTTTGATGAACTGACAGAAACGCATGGGTTGGAGAAAATTAAGACGATTGGGGATGCTTATATGGTAGCTTGTGGCCTGCCAACTTTCCGGAGTGACCATGCCGAAGCGATCGCAGAAATGGCGCTGGATATGCAACAGGCGATCGGTAAATTTAACGATCTTCGGGGGCTAGATTTCAGCCTCCGTATAGGGATCAACACCGGTTCGGTAGTGGCTGGGGTTATTGGTACTAAAAAGTTCATTTATGACTTGTGGGGCGACGCCGTTAATACTGCCAGCCGTATGGAATCTCACGGGATAGCTGGTGCTAACCAAGTCACGGAAACGACTTATGAGATATTAAAAGACAAGTATGTATTTGAAGAACGGGGCATGATCGAAATCAAAGGCAAGGGAGAAATGAAGACTTATTTACTCACTGGCAGACTGGTTTGTCCGATTTAAGTTTTAAGCTGGTGGTGGCGCTGTTGAATATCCCGAATCGAAAACACCGCTTGAAACTTCAGCGCAGCTTCACGGTACAACTCGGCTCCTCCCTGCTCTCTGTCTACCAAGGCAATTACCTGCTCAACTTCGTAACCTGCTTGGGCGAGACGCTCAACCGCTTTCATAGCTGATTGCCCTGTGGTGACAACATCTTCCAAGACTACTACCTTAGCGCCAGCGGGAAGCACAGGACCTTCAATATATGCCCTCGTACCGTGTCCTTTAGCTTCTTTACGAATAATCAGGGCTGGTAGCGATCGATCTTCATAAGCGGACACCACACTTACTGCCGTAACAATGGGATCGGCTCCCAGTGTCAGTCCAGCTACAGCCTGGGTATCTAAGGGTAGCATAGATAAGATTAGGCGTCCAGTAGCTAAGGCTCCTTGAGGGTGGAGGGTTACTTGCTTGCCATTGATGTAATAAGAGCTGCGCTGCCCTGAAGAGAGGACAAAGTCACCTTCAGTATAGGCAAGCTGGCAAAATAAATCCAGTAGATACTGACGAACTGATGGTAAATCAGTTTCGGCAACTGCAACTTCTGAATTGAACTGGGAAGGGATTTTATCGATCGTCACATTACCCATCCTACCTTTAAATATCCGATAATAGTAGCAAAAGTTGAGGGTGTGTAAAAATGCGGTTTATTAAATCGATCGGTGTGTTAGTTCTCGCTGCTGGCTATAGCCTGATTGCGGTTGCAGCCCTTGCCCAGACAAACACTTCAACTCCTGCTCCCAACAGTATGAAAAGCGTTCCAGACGCCTTTATTGACGCATTTTTTAACGAATCTGGAACAGTGTACCGCAATAGCTCCATCCGGCGTCAATTTGAAGCTATATTTGGCAGCGGTACCTTGGTGAGAAACAGTTTTCCTGATAACCAAGCTGGTCGGGATGCCCAAAGAATCGACGATCTTTACCGATATACGCTCCGCCAGCAGACTTCGAGTGGTCCAATCATTCGCACTATGGATTTGAAAAGTCCCTTTGATAGCTCACTGGGAACCACTGCGCCCCTGCCTACTACCACCCCCTAATGGGAATGTCGTATCCAGGGTGCTGGGGTCGAACCAGCCTTGGGTTGCCCCACGGATTATGAGTCCGTTGCCTAAACCGCTCGGCCAACCCTGGTCTATTAATTAGTATAACAAAGTTGTCGAAGCGAAGCAAGAAACTTCGGCACTTATGCCGGGAATCCCCGTCCTCTACAGGACAGGGAGGATGTCAAACAATCCAAAACGTTACGAAAATGAACTCAACAGTGGTACTCACGTTAATATTGTTATTCCTGATGTTAGGCGCTGGTATGGTAAGCGGGATGTGGGGGTTTGCTATGGGGCATGCTGCCCTCAAAGGAGTTACACAGCCTGATGTTCGCCCAGGCAATAAACTGGCTGGCAGTAAGCAAGGTGCTACTGGTAACAATGGGGTGGCACTCTTGCATGAGGAAGATATTTTAGCTAGTGTCAAGGCAGAGCGGACTGGCAAGAAGGCTTCCAAGGCTGACAAAAATAAAGCAGAAGCCATGACTAGCAATCAGTCAAGTACTGAAAAAAAAAATGACGAGCAGTCTAGTCCGGAAACATCAGCAACTACCGAGCCGGGGTTTCCGCTCAAAAGTCAAAACCAGGGTGTGACGATGCAGGTGCTTCGGGCACGTCAGCAAGGAGGTTCTCTGTTACTCAATGTCAGCTTAAAGAATCAGGGTGCTTCTCCCGTGCGGTTTCTGTACAGTTTCTTAAATGTGACAGATGACCAAGGGCACACTCTAAGTACCACTACAGACGGCTTGCCAGAAGAATTACCAGCAACTGGGCAGGAAGTTTCTGGAACAGTCAGTATTCCAACAGCAATGCTGGAGGATGCTAAAAAGCTTTCACTAAAGCTAACAGATTATCCCGAACAAAAACTTCAGCTGCAAATATCTGATATTCCCATTACCAATAAAAGATAATGGTAGGTCTTAACTCTTGATATTGAGTGCTTTACCTCCCTTAAGCAAGTCAGATCTGCTACTACGATTGTTGTCGGTATTTCTGCTGATTGCCATCAATGCTTTTTTTGTCACCGCTGAATTTTCGATGGTTTCAGTGCGGCGATCGCGCATCAATCAGCTAGCGGCAGATGGCGATCCTCAGGCAAAAACGGTTCAAGAACTGCAAGGCAGTATCGATCGACTACTATCAACAACTCAACTAGGAATTACCCTCTCTAGCTTAGCACTGGGTTGGATTGGTCAAAGGGCGCTGGCTGACGTGGTAGCATTATGGCTCGTCGAGTTACCCTTACCCAGTAGAATTAACCGGACTCTAGCTCATGGGGTGGCTATTCCTGTAACTTTCTTGCTGATTGCCTATCTGCAAATTGTTTTGGGCGAACTGTGCCCCAAATCTTTAGCCTTACTTTACTCCGAACAATTGGCAAGATTTTTAGGGCCTCCCAGTTTAGTTATCGCCCGTTTTTTCAACCCCTTTATCTGGATTCTCAACCAATCCACGCGATGTTTATTGCGGCTGGTAGGCATCAAGTTTACCGGGCAACCATATACGCGCGTCACCCCAGAAGAGTTACAAATGATTATCACTACTGAGCGTGAATCTACTGGATTGGAAGCAGAAGAAAGAAAGCTATTAAAAAACGTGTTTGAGTTTGGCGAATTAATAGCTGCAGAAGTAATGGTTCCTCGCACCAGTATGGTTGCTATTCCCAGTACCGCCACCTTCCAGGATTTACTCACAGAAATTGCTGCTACGGGGCACTCCCGCTATCCTGTAATTGGAGAATCCCTCGATGATATTCGCGGCATTATTTACTTCAAAGAGTTAGCTGAACCTTTAGCCAAAGGTGAAATGACGCTTGCCACATCGGTATCGCCCTGGAAGCTTCCGGCGCAGTTTGTTCCAGAAGGTACGGCTTTAAGTGAACTGTTGCCATTAATGCAGCTCCAGCACCAAGCAATGATGATGGTAGTGGACGAATTTGGTGGTACCGCTGGGTTAGTTACACTCAAGGATGTAATTGCCCAAATCATCGGCTACGAGCCAGAACCTGAAAATACACAAGATTTAGCACTGCAAATGATCGACGGGCAAACCTTTGTAGTGCAAGCACAGATGAACTTGGAAGAAGTAAACGAAATTTTAGATTTGAACTTACCTTTAATTGACGAATATCAAACTTTAGGCGGTTTTCTCCTATACCAGTTTCAAAAAATTCCCGCACCAGGCGAAACTTTACACTATGACAATTTAGATCTAACTGTTGTGTCTGCCTCCGGACCACGCTTACACTACATTCGCATCCACCGACGAGATTCTATACCATAAGTTTCTTCGTAGGTTGGGTAGAGCGATAGCGAAACCCAACATCAAGTTGTAGTTGTAGTTGTAGGTTGGGTAGAGCGATAGCGAAACCCAACATCAAGTTGTAGGTTGGGTAGAGGTACGAAACCCAACATTAAGGTTTGAGAGCCTTAAGTTTCCCGGAAGAGCCGTGCGTAGGGGCAATCCCCCTGTGGTTGCCCCTATATATGCTTTTAGACTGCTTATATTCGACTCAAAAAGGGAGGTAATTACGCGATGGATAAACTAAATACTTACCGAAATATTGTCCGCAGCATACTTAAAGAATATCTCAATATTCAATATGCCAATGCCGACATCCGGAATCGAGCAGCATTTGATATAGAAACAGACGAGTATCTGATTATTTCCGAAGGCTGGAGCGAAAAACAGCACTTGCATAGTTGTTTAATTCATATCGAAATAATTAACGGCCAAGTTTGGATTCAGTGCGATAATACCGAAGAAGGTGTTGCGAGTGTTCTCGTCGAAGCAGGTATTCCTAAATCGGACATCATTTTAGGATTTAAAGAGCCGTTAATCAGACAATATACAGGATTTGCTGTTGGTTAAAAAAGCGGCTCTACCGTACTTAGTGTGCTCGCATTTTGAGATAAATGCCAATAATAGATTGAAATTAAGCGTTTTTAGGCATTCTCCGCAAGTGGACTAATGAATCTGGACATTATCGACCTGATCCTGAGTTTATCAGCAACGCAGGCTTACCTGAAGAACTTTTTGAAGCGGGTAAATTCAATAGCTTAATCAGTCCTGTTATTTCTCAATAATCAAATATCAGATCTTGGTTAAGCCGAAGCATAAGGAAGGGGATCTTTTAATCCCAATTCGGCAAAGGCGGCAAGCCGCAAGCGACAGGAGTCGCATACACCACAAGCAACATCGCCACCAGTGTAGCAAGACCAGGTTAGCTCCCAAGGGACGCCTAGACGATTACCTAGCTGAATGATATCCGTCTTCTTGAGGTTGATTAGGGGCGTCATGATGGTAATTGCCTCTCCCTCGCGTCCTTGTTTAGTTCCCAGTCGAAACACTTCCTGCATCGCCTGGATATAGTCGGGGCGGCAATCTGGGTAACCAGAGTAATCCAAAGCATTAACGCCGATGTAAACCCTAACCGCGCCTATTGCTTCGGCGTAAGCCACAGCAAAGCTCAAGAAGATGGTGTTGCGGGCGGGAACATAAGTCACTGGGATAGATTCTGACATTTCAGATGTGGAGCGCAAGCGCGGTAATTCGATGGCGTCATCAGTCAACGCCGAACCGCCCCATTTACGCAAGTCGAACCGTACCACCTGATGTTGCACTACACCAGCGGTACGACTGACTAAGGCAGCGGAATCTAACTCTCTCAGGTGCCGCTGCTGGTAGTCAAAAGAAAGCGTGTAACACTCGCAACTATCCATTATAGCTTGATACAGAACCGTAGAGGAGTCTAATCCGCCAGACAACAAAACAACTGCTTTCATTTGACTTAGTCCGCCTTCAGCTTACAGTGTCGGGGTGAAAAAATTTTAGCCCATAGATGGGCTACCTGGAAAAATCTTGGTAGCTGGTAGAGGCGTCTTGCCATAGGGGTGTATTTAGGTGATTGTATAACGTGGACAAAACTTTGAAATTCTTTACAATTAGAGCCGCTGTGGTAACATCTGGATGGTTTAAGGCGGCTCTAGATTACGAATCGACTTAATACCAGTGGTGGAGGAGCATACAGGAGTGCAAAATAGCATGTCAGCAAGACATCTGGACGCCCATATACAAAGGATTCAGCCACAGGCAATCAGAATTGGCGTGATTGGCGTAGGCAATATGGGACAGCATCATGCCCGTGTTCTGAGTCTGCTCAAGGACGTTGAGCTAGTCGGAGTGGCAGATATAAACGTGGAACGGGGCTTAGACACAGCCAGTAAGTATCGGGCGAAGTTTTTTGAAAATTATGATGACTTGCTGCCCTATGTGGATGCAGTATGTATAGCCGTTCCTACTCGCCTGCATCACGAGGTGGGGATGAACTGCCTGCAAGCAGGGATTCATGTTTTAGTTGAAAAACCGATTGCCGCCAATATCGCCGAGGCTGAGTCTTTGGTAAATGCGGCAGCAGACTCTCAATGTATTCTGCAAGTAGGACACATTGAACGCTTCAACCCAGCTTTTCAGGAACTCAGCAAAGTTCTAAAGACTGAAAAATTGGTGGCTGTGGAGGCTCACCGCATGAGTCCTTACTCCCATCGAGCGTCGGATGTCTCGGTGGTATTGGATTTGATGATTCACGACATTGATTTGTTGCTAGAGCTGGTAGGGGCACCAGTAGTCAAGTTGACAGCGAGCGGTAGCTGCGGATCTAACTCTAAGTATTTAGACTACGTGACGGCTACCCTGGGCTTTGCTAATGGCATTGTCGCTACGCTGACATCCAGTAAAGTGACGCACCGCAAAATCCGCCGCATTGCTGCCCATTGCAAAAACTCCCTTACTGAGGCGGATTTTCTCAATAATGAAATTCTAATTCATCGACAAACAACTGCCAACTACATGACAGACTACGGTCAGGTGCTGTATCGGCAGGATGGGTTAATTGAAAAAGTTTCTACCAGTAACATCGAGCCACTACACGCAGAGTTGGAACATTTTGTCAACTGTGTCCGAGGTGGCAATCAACCTTCTGTGGGTGGAGAGCAAGCCCTGAAAGCGCTGCGACTAGCTAGTTTAATTGAGCAAATGGCTTTGGATGGTCAAGTCTGGCAGTCGTTGGATTGGAATTGTCGCGATATTAGTTCTCCGGCAATGACGGTACCCTACTAATAGTTTAGAACAGGAGACAGGAGACAGGAGTCAGGAGTCAGGAGTCAGGAGACAGGAGTCACTGTCTCCCTACTCTTAAACTAACAGTTGTTGAATCTCGCGCCCAATGGCGTCGCACACCAACTGGTTTCCTTGGCTACTTAGGTGAATATTGTCGCGATACAAACTTTCTGGTTGCTGGGTGTCATTGAACAGCGACAAAAAATCCAGGTAGGTGATTTTCTTCCTCTGGGTGAATTCGGTAAGGCGTTGGCGAGCTATGGATTCGTAATCAAGGGGACCGGATTCACCTGTTTCTCGCACTAAAGGTGTCATCGCCAACAGAAACTGGGCACCAGCCGAGTTTACTATAGATTGAACTTGTGCGATCGCTTCTAGATTAAAGCCAACGCGATCGCCTGGTTCAGCGTTGACAGCAGCCATTTCTGGTGGCGGCTGGTAAGGCAAGACTAAGTCGGTGAATGCTTCGATTAAGGCTAAGGGAGGTTTGCTCTTGGGGTAATAGCGATCGCGCCCTACTGGCACTGATGTTGGCAGCGTGCCGAACAAATCATCAGTATTAATCAATAATACCACAACAAGAGCCTCGAAAGTACCAAACCGCTGTAAATAAGCTAACTCATTTCTTGGTCCCCAGGAATTAGCCGAGGCGTTGAGAACTTCTACTTGGTTAAAGCCTGTGTCGGTGATAGTTGACTGTAACTGGCGGGTAAGCATCGCTGAAAGGGTATCAGTTTGATTTGTCCACCAGCCACCATTGGCAATAGAATCTCCCACTAGCAGCACCCGAAGCATAGAAGTTGGTCGAGTTAAGGTTATCGCACTGCTGCGCATGGAATACTGATTAATTTCTATCCGATTGCCAAACCTGCGAGTTTGTTGGCAAGGAGCTAACAAGTAACCAATTTGCTCATCGGTAATATAAATCAAGGGATTGCCAAAGCCGAAAAGCCACCTCAGCAAAAGCTCCAACACCACTAACAACCCCACGACAACCGCCAAAATCAGGATTGGGACGTTCACCTAAAACCTCCAGTAGTCTATGCGTTGTAGGTTGGGTTGAGGTACGTAGGCGTAGCCTGCGCGTAGCGCATAACCCAACATTAAGGTTTGAAAGCCTTGAGTTTACCTCTGTTCGATCTCTGAGCCAATTGATTAATAAAATTTATCACACTAAGTGTTGGAGATCGGAAATTTCCGCCTTAGTAAGTTAGACTAAATATAGGTACGATGCAACAGTAGGACATTTTATGGTTCACAGACGTTCCCAGTTTGACGACCCTATACGGATTATGTACCGAGCAGAGGAGTTGATAAATTCAGCCTCCAACCGCTATCGGATTACAGTGCAAGTGGCAAATCGTGCCAAGCGTCGTCG
>CASBRB010000471.1 GCA_949127975.1 Oscillatoriales cyanobacterium PMM_0019
CAACTATCGACTCTAATAGGTTACAATCCTCCTAGGACTGAAGACATTGTCTTCACAACCCTATTAAGATTGGGACATTATCCCAATGTAGTCGAAAAGTAATCCCAAAGATTCACAGTCGGAGGGATAGGGGATGTCTGGTAGTACAGCATCGGCGTATAACTCCAGCTTTCAGGCGTGTCCATGCCCAACCTGGAGTTGCTTAAAACCGTGGTCTTGTAGTCTGCCTATATTTGACGGCAGGAAAACGGAACTATATATGCTTAATAAGCCTAAATTTAAGGAACACTTCCACGTAGAGGTTTTAGAACCAAAGGTGGTGTACTTACTCAGCGAGAAAAAGCATTTTGCCTTGAGTGGACGCCTCTACGCTAAACTTGCACCTCTCCTTGATGGCAGTCATACCGTTGACGAAATAGTGGAGCAGTTCGAGGGACAAGTAACTGAAGCTGATATTAACTATGCGCTGACGCTCCTAGAAAGCAAAGGATACATTACCGAAGCAGATGAGGCTCTACCGCCTGAAGTTGCAGCCTTTTGCCATTTGCTCAATGTCGAGCCACAAGTAGCAGCTCACCGACTGCAAAAAACCAGTGTTTCTGTTACTGCCTTCGGCAATATACCGATAGAGCAAGTTATCTCCACGTTGGCATCCCTGAATATCCGCGTCAGCGATGGGGGTAATTGTGCAGTTGTCTTCACCGACGATTACTTGCAGGTTGGTTTGGATACCTTCAACCGAGAAGCTTATGCTTCTGAAAAACCTTGGCTGCTAGTGAAACCAGTAGGCGCTGTTATTTGGATTGGTCCTATTTTTCGTCCAGGCAAGACGGGTTGTTGGCAGTGTCTGGCTCAACGGCTCTCAGGTAACCGCGAAATCGAATCATATCTGCAAAAACAAAAGGGCATAGCAACGCCGTTTCCTATTTCCCGTTCCGTTCTGCCTTCCACTTTACAAACCGGATTCAATATGGCGGCAACGGAAATAGTTAAATGGCTTATCTCCCCAGACTCGCATCCTCAATTAGAAGGCAAGCTGATTACCTTCGATCTGGTAAATTTGAACTTAGAACGACATACATTAACCCGACGCCCTCAATGTCCTTGTTGTGGAGATCCTGATTATCTCCATAAACAATCCCCGAAGCCACTGATGCTAAATAGCTATCAGAAGTTATTGGCTGCGGGTGGTGGCTATCGTCACGTCCTAGCTGAAGAAACTTTACGACGATATGAACATCACGTCAGCCCAATTACAGGGGTAGTTAGAACTCTAGTGAACCCGTTGGTGGGAGGAAATGACTTAGTTCACGCTTATGTAGCCAATCATAGTTTCCCTAGAGAAGGCGACGAACTGAGCGATTTACGTAACGTTGTTAGGAATAAAAGCTTTGGCAAGGGTAAAACCGATATACAAGCCAAGGTTGGTGCAATGGCTGAAGCGATCGAGCGTTATTCTGGTATTTATATCGGTGATGAAATTCGGCTTGTAGGTAAGTTCTCGGACATGGGCGATTCTATTCACCCCTATGCCTTGATGCATTATAGCCAAGCTCAATATCGCGATCGATCCCAGTGGAATCAGCAACACTACTCTATACAATGGGTACCTGAACCATTTGACGAAGAGCAGGAAATTGAGTGGACACCTGTATGGTCCCTGACTGCTCATAAATTCAAGTACGTGCCAACAGCTTACTGTTATTTTGGTTATCCTCTTCCATCAAACCACTGCTTCTGTTGGGCGGATACCAATGGCAACTCTGCTGGCAATTGCCAAGAGGAAGCAATTCTCCAGGGATTTATGGAATTGGTAGAGCGGGATGCCGTAGCTTTGTGGTGGTACAATCGCATACCCAGACGAGCAGTGGCTATAGAAACTTTTGAAGAACCCTATCTGCGACACTTAAAAATCTATTACAAAACTTTCCACCGCGACTTTTGGGTATTAGATATTACCAGCGATTTAAATATCCCCACCTTTGCCGCAATTTCCAGGCGTACCAATAAACAGCCAGAGGATATCCTGTTTGGGTTTGGCGCTCATTTTGATCCCAAAATTGCTTTGATTCGGGCAGTAACTGAAATGAACCAATTCGTGTTTCTCTCAAACGGTGCTAATCGACTGGGTAATATCACTGTCTCTCGTCCAGATATTAAAAATTGGTGCGAAACAGCCAGCATAGAAAATCAGCCCTATCTAGCTCCAGATCCTAAAGCAGCGCCAAAAATATATGAGCAGTATCCTCGGTACTGGAAGGCTGATTTACGGGATGATGTTCTCAATTGTGTTGATATTGCTGCCGAACACGGATTGGAAACCCTGGTTCTCGATCAAACCCGTCCAGATATTGGGATGAGTGTGGTTAAGGTAATTGTTCCTGGATTGCGCCACTTTTGGGCGCAATTTGGTTCTGGACGACTATATGATGTGCCTGTTAAATTGGGATGGTTGTCAGTACCGTTAACAGAAGAGCAGTTGAACCCGTTTCCAATGTTTGTTTGAACGCAGTATTGAGCGATCGCTTCAACACTGCCACCGCAACACAGTTTCTTTAACCGGGTTAACAAATGGTCGCCCTTCGGCTGTGGCGCGAGCGAACTCTGCTTTCAACTGGTAGTACCAACGCGCTTGGGTGTCGGCATCTTTAATTAGCAATAGGGTTGGGTTGTGTTTCAAGCCCAGTTGCTGCTTGACGACGACATCACGATCCTGGTTAAGAAATGCTCGTGCTAGAGGCTGTATGATCGGCTTGATAGCCGTCAACCAAGGCGCGTCCCAATAGAGAGTCGTGGTAACTTCCGTCTCCGTTTCCGTTAAAGGAGTCACCGCCGTCAGGTTGCATACTGTGTATCGCTCCGTGCTAAGGCGTTCGATACGAATGCTTGGCAGATGAAACACTATTTCAGTTTCAGGCACACCGCCCAGGATTCCATAAACACGAGGTACGTTCACAATCTGATGCCGCCGCATGGTAAACCCGTAGGGCGATGGATCGAACGGTTTGACTTCTTCAACCAGTTTTGGGTTCTCACGCCACCACCAAGCGCGATGTACATAAGGCGAGTGAGTCGGGTCCATCAAACCTACCACGGCATGGTCTATGAAGCACGGGAACAGTGCCGTCTGTACCAATTTGTAGGACTGTGAACCAAAGTAGGGAATCTCTGGAATATCCATCTCAGGTGAGGGCGGCACGACCTTGTCGTCTGCTGCCATGTAAATCCAAATGTTTCCTTGAACTTCGCGCACCAGGTATTGCTTTACGCAGAAGCGGCTAAAATCAAGGTCTTGACCTTCAACAAGGGAAGGAATGGCGGTGCAGCGTCCGGTGTGGTCAAAGCGCCATCCATGATAACCGCATTCGATCTCATGCCCGTCGAACCGCCCGCACGTAAGTGGCACCGCCCGATGTGGGCAGATGTCGCGCAAGGCAAATACTTTACCGCTAATGCTGCGAGCTAGAAGCACTGGTTCGGCCAGCAAGGTTTTCGCAATCATGGCTCCAGGTTTGAGCCTTGAGCCTGGTAGCGCATAATACCAAATGTTGCGCAAGAAAAAGTTTTTGTTTTCTGTCACAGTAGCGCGTTTTTGTAACTGGTCAAAGGCGGTTGTCGGGACCTCCACCATTTTAAGCAAGGATTTCCCAATATATTCTAGTTTATCACAGCGATCGACGGTCGTGTCTCCCCATTGCTGGAAAGCCCATTTTTCTGGGTCTATGAAGTTGTCTAGGTTCATATTCTTGCACGAAACACATGTCCAACTCCAGCATAAAAAATGTGGGTAAGGACAAGGGCTCTGCCTGGGAACGAGAAAAAAACCCAAGGTTGGAGTTGGGGGTGCGGAATGTGGGTGAAAATGATTAGCGAATTCTCACGAACCCAGTCTTGCTAATCAGTTCTTGACCTTGATTTGTTAGCAGCAAGTTGGCATAAGCGTTTCCGGCTTGCTGTTCAATTTGACCATTATTTTTAACGATCGCAAACAAGTTGCGAGTAATCGGATACTCACCACTTTGAAAGGCACTAATATTGATCTGATTGTGCTGACTTAGGCACTGAGAAAGCGGAACAAATGGCGACTTGTAAGGGGGAATTAATTGCCCAGGAGTTCTACCCACTGGTAAAGGCTTAACTGTACACTGGTTAACCACTTCTGGTGCCGAAGCGTAGTAAATAGCACCTGGATTATTAACTATTTGCTGTAAGGCTTCGGTTGTGGTAGGAATGAACTTGATGTTAGCACCAAAATTTTCACCTCCTAGGATATTTTGCACAAAAAATTCAACGGTGCCTGAATCTTGCAAACGCCGAGAGTAGGGTACGATCGGGATATTAGCACCACCAAGTTGACGCCAGTTGGTAACTTTACCAATGTAAATGTCCTTGAGCTGGGCAATGGTTAATCCAGGAATGTTGAGGTTGGGGTTAACAGCGATCGCAATCCCATCTATCGCTACTGGTATTTCTTTGAGGGTAAAGCCCAGTTGCTTCGCCTGCTGTTGTTCCTCAGCTGTGATAGAGCGAGAAGATTGAGCAAAAGCCAGTTGGTTGTTTAATAACATCTCGATCCCAGTAGCAGAACCAGGGGCTTTATTGGTAGGTTGGGTGTAGCGCAAGCGGAATTGTGGCCAAACGGTTTGAATAGCTGAGTCTACTTCCTGGCGTATCGGTGCCCAAGTTGTGCTGCCGCCATAGTTAAACAAACCGCTGGGAACGCCTTTAACTTGAGCAAAAGTTTCACCAGTGAATTCCACCCCTTGCTGGGAGCGATTGGTGGATACGCCAGTTAATCCGCTAAATTGGTGGGTAAACCACCAGATGCCACCGCCCACTAACCCAGCCGTAATTAGTAGGGCTAAGACAAGAATGGTAGTTTCGTTTTTTTGAGACATAAATTTTCAGTTGATTAATGAATTCTCACGAACCCAGTCTTGCTAATCAGTTCCTGACCTTGAGCTGTTAGCAGCAACTTGGCATAGGCATTTCCGGCTTGTTCATCAAATTGACCATCCTGTTTAACGATCACAAATAAGTTGCGAGTAATCGGATACTGACCACTTTGAAAGGCACTAATATTGAGCTGATTGCGTTTATCTGGACACTGAGAAAGAGGAACAAAAGGCAACTGGTAAGGGGAAATTAATTTATCGGGAGTTTGACCTAATGGCAGAGTTTTAACTGTACACTGACTAACCACTTCTGGTGCCGAAGCGTAGTAAATAGCACCTGGATTGTTAGCTAGTTGACGTATGGCTTCAGTTGTTGTGGGAATGAACATGACCTTATCAGCAAAGTTTTCACCTCCTAGGACGTTTGCCGCAAAAAATTCAACTGTACCTGAATCTTGTAAACGCCGAGAGTACGGTGCGATCGGGAGATTGGGACCACCAACTTCACGCCAGTTGGTAAGTTTACCAATATAAATTTCCTTGAGCTGGGCAATTGTTAAGCCAGGAATATTGAGGTTGGGGTTAACAGCGATCGCAATCCCATCGATCGCTACTGGTATCTGTTTGAGCGAAAAACCGAGCTGAGTCGCTTGCTGTTGTTCCTGAGTCTTGATGGAGCGAGAAGACTGAGAAAAAGCCAGTTGGTTGTTTAATAACATCTTGATGCCAGTACCAGAACCAGGGGCTTCATTGGTAGGTTGGGTGTAGCGCAAGCGGAATTGCGGCCAAACGTTTTCGATAACTGAGTCTACTTCCTGGCGTATCGGTGCCCAAGTTGTGCTACCGCCATAGCTAAACAAACCGCTGGGAACGCCTTTAACTTGAGCAAAAGTTTCATTATTGGATTCTACCCCTTGCTGGGAGCGATTGTTGGATACATCAGTTAATCCGCCAAATTGGTGGGTAAACCACCATATGCCACCGCCCACTAACCCAGCCGTAATCAGCAGGGCTAAGACAAGAATGGTAGTTTCGTTTTTTTGAGACATAAATTTTCAGTTATTGCTATGGTAGCACTGGTACGAAATCATAGCCGACTCTCGAACGATTGCCTGGTAGAATTTTTACCAGTTGGACTGTGCCGTTGCGATCGCCTGATGGTAAAAACCTCACGGTGCCAGAAGCCCCTGTGGTGGAAAAGTCTGGGGAAGAAAGGGTTTGTTGGATGCTAGTTCGTATAGGATTGCGCCCGATTGCGGCAATCAAAGCTCGCGTGGCATCATAAGCTAGGGCTGTTCGCCAGTTAACATCAGATTTCCACAACTCTCTAGATGAGCGAACAAAGTCTGAGTTGGGATTGGTGTTAATGTCCCAGGGTACTGCTACCACCATGCCAACAGCGGCATCTCCACCAATCTGCAAAGTTTTGAGCGTATAAATATCATCTCCTCCCAGCAAAGTTAAGCGTTTATGGTTAACCTGAATAACCTGTAATGCTTTGTCAAGTGTACTCGTCTCAGGTGCTAACATCAGCACCTGTACCCCTTGTTTAATCGCCTGTTCAACACTGTTAGCAGCACTAAAATTGGAATTAGACAAGTCAAACTCGCTCTCTACCTGTCCGCCTCCTAAAGAAACAGCAGTTACAAATTCCGCCTTGAGCGATTGACTATAAGCACTTTGGGAATTAAAGAATACCGCCGCGTTTTTTCGTTGCACCTTGGTCAGTATATAATCGGCTAATGCTCTGGCAGCTACGTAATCGCTGGGCACGGTACGAAAAACGTAGCGACTGAAGCCTGAAAGTTTAACCGAGGTACTGGTAGGAGTAATCGCTACAAGTTCTCCCGATTGAAAGATTTTGCCAGCAGCCAGAGTGACATCGCTGGAAAAAGGACCTACTACACCCAAAACTTCTGGTTGTTTTACCAAATATTCAGCAATCTGCTTGGCAATTTCTGGCTGATTGTTGTCGTTAGCAATTTCTACCTTTAACGGTATTCCCTGGATTCCCCCAGCTTGATTAATTTCATTTTGGGCTTGAGCCACGCCGCGTATAATTTCCAGGGATACATTCAGGTTACTGCCGATTGGTACTAAAACAGCAATGGTGTAGTTTTTTTGATTTCCGATCCGGGCGTTATTCAGGAAAATTAGCGCTTCCGGATCGTTATGATTTGCTTTGATGTAAGCTGATAATTCAGGAACTGCTTTATTATAGTTTTTGGCTGCTATTGACGCTAACCCTGCCAATTTTTCTGGCGGCACTCCCCCTGTAAGTAAACTTTTTTCCCCGGAACTGATTTGATTAGATACTTGATTAGATTCTGGGTTGGCTACTGGATCTTCTACTACTTTGAATGGTTTTATGTTGATGTTAAACCACCACCCAACAGCACCCAATATCCCCAGAGTAATGAGTAGAGACAAAACAAGAATTGTAGTTTCTTTTTTTTGAGACATAAAGTCACCAACAAACTGGTATATTTAAAGCATTTTAGACAAATATATGTAAACTAAACGGAAGCAAGCTGTTACAGCGATCGCTCCTGCCGCAGCCAAAACCGCCGCTATCACTACAGGCAGAAAATTCGTGTGCAAACTGGGAACGAAGTAAACTACGGCTAGCGTTATCCCAGCAATAATCGGCAGAGTCTTGCCTGCAAGTAGGCGACGGAATTGGGCATAAATCAAACCTCCCAAAATCATCCCCCATATACCAATGCTAATCGCTGGTGTTTTCAGCACACTGCCAAGGGCGATAAACAGTAATGCTGCTTCAAACCCAGTGAATGCTGCGCCTCCCAATAACTCCAGAGTAGCAATTCTTTGTGGAGGTACAATTGGGGGGTTGGATGGCTGAGTCTGTAGTATTGCTGGTTGGGGATTGGTTGGCTGACTGGGTGTCTGAGAAACCGATGGTGGCTCGGAAGGCGAATTGATGGCGTCTAATACCTCCTGAGCAGACGGAAAGCGTTCATTGGGCGTGGAGAGCAGCATCCGGTCTAAAATAGCGGCAAGACGCGAGTTTACTTGAACATAGTTTTTCCAGTTCCACTGGTCATCGTTAGAATCAAATAGCTCCGCTGGTGGCTTGCCCGTGAGCAATTGTATACACGTTACTGCTAGGGCATATAAATCACTTGATGGGTAAACTTGACGCCCAGCCATCTGCTCTGGTGGGGCGAATCCCATTGAATAAATACCAGTCGATTGTGTTGATGTGGTGGCTGTTGTCGCCACATTTTTGACAGCTCCAAAATCTAATAGATAAAGTTGCCCATTGCGATCGCGCATCATATTTGATGGCTTAATATCTCGGTGAATCGAGCCATGCTCGTGGACAAACCTCAACACTGGCAAAATTTGCTGCAGCACATCTAATACTTCAATTTCTGAAAATTTTCCTTTTTGGGCCAGTTCTTGTTCTAAGTTCTGCCCATCAATCAATTTTTGTACTAGGTAGAAAAATTTATCCTCCTTTCCAGGTTTTCGGCTGGGAACAGTAATATCAAAGAAGGCAAACAAATCAGGAATTTGGGGGTGAGTGCCCAATTGTTCTAAAACTACCCCTTCCCGTTCAAACAAACTTTGCGCTATTTGTAGCTGTTGCGGACTCAAGTCGCCAGAAGGCTGAAACTGTTTTATCACACATTTTCGCATACCTGGAATCCGGCGATCGCGCCCTAGAAAAGCTGCTCCAAATCCCCCTCTACCCAACAGTTCTACCGGGATATAGCGACCATCTAATATCAGTGGCATCCCACAGGCGGTACAAAATTTTTGCTGCACCGTTCTCACACGATCGATCTCATCAAGATCGGCAAAAGAGTTTTCAGAGCGAGGGCAGCCAGTACGGGTACACAGAATTTTCATTTGGCATTAGTACAAGTATTATTGGTCTTTATTTCTTTCAGTACTGTAGCATAGACCCTATTCTTAGAGAGGGTTTCTTCAAGCGTAACCCACCATTCTGCGGTATGCGTACTACAGTACTGTCTTTGTAATTTGACAAATGACTATTTACAAATCTGATTTTAACCAGCAACCGAGTTAGGGGCAACTGCCTTTAAAGCTTCCGCTTCTAGTGGTGCTAATTGCACTGGGATATGTGACCATTCTTGGTTAGTAAAATGGGGCAAGATTTCCCGGATAAAGGCTTCTGCTGCCTTAGAGCGATAGCGATTAGGGTTGAGTATTACCGAGAGCATACGCTTGACCACCACATCTTCAATTTTAGCGCGGTGCAGTCCGCCCATTTGTAACTCTTTTTCAATGGCTGAAATAGATACAAATGCTGCCCCAAGTCCTGCTTGTACGGCATTTTTTATCGCCTCAATGGAGTTTAATTCCATCTCCACTTTAAGACGCCTGGTATCAATATCACAACGAGATAGCACTTGGTCAATCACCTTGCGGATAGTAGACTGGGAATCCAAGGCAATAAACTGCAGTTTATACAGGTCATCTCTTTGGATGGTATCGGTTTTAGCAAAAGGATGAAAAGCTGGCAAGATCAAAGCCAGTTCATCTTCGGCATATGGAATAATGTCTAATGACTCGTGTAATTCAGTCGGAACCTCGCCGCCAATAATTGCCAGGTCAACTTGACCATTGGCTACACTCCAAGCAGTGCGCCGCGTCGAGTGAACGTGTAATTGCACTGCCACATCTTGATACTTCTGCCGAAACATCCCAATCATCCGGGGCAGCAGATAAGTACCAGTTGTTTGAGAAGCACCGACAATTAAGGTGCCGCCTTGGAGATTTTGCAGATCTTCGATGGCGCGACAGGTTTCCTGGCAAAGACTAAGGATTTTTTCCCCATAACTCAGGAGAAGGTGCCCCGCTTCTGTCAGTTGTGCCCGTCGCCCGCCCCTATCGAACAACGGCACATCTAACTGTCGCTCTAAGTTTTGCACCTGTAGGCTGACAGCCGGTTGCGAGACGTAGAGGCTATCGGCAGCACGTTTGAAACTTCCCTCGGCGGCGATCGCTTTGAGAATACGCAACTGATCTAAAGTAAAAGGAAGGTCAGACATACAGATAAACCTGTAACTTAAAGGAGCGACGGAGGCAACCAACCATTATGAGTCCGGATTTGACTCAAGCAATTACATCGCCCATTAGTATTGTGAAGCCTCTGCTAGACACGACAGTAACATAACGAGTTGACAAGTCAGGAGTCGTGTTACCAGATAGCGATAAATCGGAGTAAAATGGGGTAAATCGGAGTAAATCGGTGTCGTGCTACCACGAATCCGACCGAGATGTTGACATCCCCATGTAAGCATTTGTATAATAATCGATAGTTCAAGCCAGAAGCTAGGGCGTCTTGAGTCGCCGACTCATAAAAGAAGCTATAAAGTTTAGGAAGTTGGCTTGCAATTTTCCCCAAAAAGCCTAGATTGGTAACTTTCTAGGTGTGCAATCTGGCTGGTTCAGGTTGTCCTGGGCTTGGGTAGCCACACCCATTGCGTTCCTACTCCACTACGCTCCAACTGGCTTAGTCTGCTCTCTCCCAAGACTGGTAGATGCGTGTACAGAGGAGCCGTTCGCGCAGCGTGCCGGAGGCAAAGAAAGTGAACAGTGATTTCGGATTTACTACGTTTTACTCCGTTTTACTCCGATTTGCTGACTACTCAGTAGTGTTAACTGCCAGTCACTGGACAATGTTGGGCTTGCTTGTGGGCTTTGCCACCGCTCACAGCGGTTTAGCTGCCCTGCGCCCCTGGGGAGAAAAAAAAATCAGTCCCCGACTCTACCGCATTTTGTTTGCTAGCGTCAGCATACCCTTTGCTGTGGTACTGATTATCTACTTCTTCAACCACCGCTACGATGGTTGGCAGATGTGGCAGGTTCAGGGTGTTCCAGGGATAGGCTCTCTGGTGTGGATGCTTTCGGCAATTTCTTTCCTGTTCCTTTACCCAGCTACCTTCAACCTCCTGGAAATTGCCGCGATTGAAAAGCCCCAAATTCATCTCTATTCTACTGGCATCATTCGCATCACCAGGCATCCCCAAATGGTAGGACAGGTTATTTGGTGTATCGCCCACACTCTCTGGATTGGCACCACTTTCACTCTGCTGACTTCCATAGGGTTGGTACTGCACCATCTATTTGCCGTCTGGCACGGCGATAAGCGTCTGTGCTCACGCTATGGTGAAGCTTTTGAGACCCTGAAAGCTCAAACCTCCATCTTCCCCTTTTTGGCAATCCTGCAAGGGCGTCAAACTTTCCAATTGCAGGAGTTTCTCCGCCCTGCGTACTTGGGCGTCGCTGGTTTCATCTGGCTGCTGTGGTGGGCGCACCCCCTATTACTGCGGGTGACTGCTGCTGTAGGATGGTAGTTTTTGCCGTTGATTGATCGAATGATCCCTTTGGATGTAGCATGATCCCAAGCAATTATTAGGATAAAGGTTAAAGGGCAATCTTTGCCGCTTTTCTGCCAAGGATAAATTACAGGCTTAATCCTTGTCCTTTTGGATCGCTGTCCATAGTAAGAGCGAATAAACATCGGGGGATCATGGTACTCTCTGTTAGCGAAAAAACTTTTACACAAGACGTTTTAGAATCTTCCACCCCAGTCCTAGTTTATTTTTGGGCCCCTTGGTGTGGTTTGTGTCGGGTAATCGAGCCGCTCCTAACGCGACTTCAAGCAGAATGGGGTGGGCAACTTAAAGTCGTAGGTATTAATGCTGATCAAAATTTGAAACTAGCAAATACTTATCGCCTGAGAAGTCTGCCGACGTTCATTTTTTTTGTTGAGGGCAAAATGGTTCATCGTCTAGAGAACTTTCATGGACGCGATGATTTGCAAAAGGCGTTGTCAAAAATTATGCTGACTACCTTAGTCACTTCTGCCTAGGTCGGGCGTCGGATTAGCCTCTGGTAGTATACAATGTTAAGCGTCTTGCTTGTGTAAAGAAATATAAAGTAGGCGTCAGCGATGGAACTACTCTATCAGTATGCCTGGCTGATCCCAGTCCTACCGCTAGCTGGGGCGATGCTGGTCGGCTTGGGGCTAATATCTCTCAATCGGTTTACCAATAGTCTGCGGCAATTAAACGCAGTTCTGGTCGTCTCCCTGTTAGGAGCGGCGATGGTGCTCTCTTTTGCACTTTTATGGAGTCAGCTTCACGGTCACGAAACTTACACAACAACCCTAGAATGGGCTAGAGCTGGTGATTTTCACCTAAATATGGGCTACACGATCGACCACTTGACTTCTTTGATGCTAGTCATAGTGACGACGGTTGCCTTCCTAGTGATGATCTACACCGATGGCTACATGGCTCACGATCCAGGTTATGTACGCTTCTACGCCTACCTGAGCTTGTTTAGCTCATCGATGTTAGGTTTGGTCATCAGCCCGAACTTAGTCCAGATTTACATTTTCTGGGAACTGGTCGGGATGAGTTCCTACTTGCTGATTGGCTTCTGGTACGATCGCCCGGCGGCAGCGGATGCCTGTCAAAAAGCGTTTGTCACCAACCGCGTGGGCGACTTTGGTTTGCTGTTGGGGATACTGGGGCTGTACTGGGCTACTGGCAGCTTTGAGTTTGATGTCATGGGCGCTCAACTGCAAGCCCTAGTAAACTCCGGACAACTTAGCGCTCTGCTGGCTGCTTTGTTCGCAGTTTTAGTATTTATGGGACCAGTAGCAAAATCAGCCCAGTTCCCGTTGCATGTCTGGCTACCGGATGCTATGGAAGGTCCGACCCCCATTTCTGCCTTGATTCACGCCGCGACGATGGTGGCTGCTGGAGTCTTCCTGATTGCTCGGATGTACCCAGTTTTTGAAGGCATCCCCATAGCGATGGATGTAATTGCCTGGACAGGAGCTTTTACAGCCTTTTTGGGGGCGACGATCGCTATCACCCAAAACGACATTAAAAAGGGTCTAGCTTACTCCACCATGTCCCAACTTGGTTACATGGTAATGGCCCTGGGAGTTGGGGCTTATGGTGCTGGACTTTTCCACCTGATGACTCATGCCTACTTCAAGGCGATGCTGTTTTTGGGTTCTGGTTCGGTGATTCACGGCATGGAAGCAGTAGTCGGTCACTCACCACAATTAAATCAGGATATGCGATTAATGGGCGGACTGCGGAAATATATGCCGCTCACCGCTTTCACTTTTTTAGTGGGAACTTTGGCTATCTGCGGGATTCCTCCTTTTGCTGGTTTTTGGTCTAAAGATGAAATCCTGAGTTCTACTTTTGCCGCTAATCCCTTTTTGTGGCTGGTAGGCTGGTTAACCGCTGGCATGACAGCTTTTTATATGTTCCGGATGTATTTCAGGACGTTTGAAGGCAAATTCCGGGGTAACGATCGGGAAATCCGCCAGCAACTGTTGTCAGCCGCAGGTGTTACTCATTCTGAGGTAGCCTTTGGTCCTGGTGCAATGGATACTAGAGAGTTGAAGGCAAAAGCCCACGAACATCATGACCCTCACACGGGGCACAGCGAACATCCCCACGAGTCAAACTTGGCAATGACGCTACCGCTGCTGATCCTAGCAGTGCCGTCGGCTTTACTTGGTTTAGTGGGTATGCCGTTTAATAATTACTTTGAGGCGTTTATTCATCCGCCTACAGAGGTAGTTGCTTCCTTAGCGTCAGAGGCGGAGGCATTTAACTGGGCGGAATTTTCGATTATGGCGGGTAGTTCGGTGGGCATTGCCTTGATTGGGATTACCCTAGCTTCGCTGATGTATATGAGGGGCAAAATCGATCCGGATGCTCTAGCCAAAAAAATCCAGCCCTTATATCAGCTTTCCCTCAACAAATGGTACTTTGACAATATCTACAATTCCCTGTTCGTTGTCGGGAGCCGCCGATTAGCAAGGGCTGTCATGGAAGTAGACTACCGAATCGTCGATGGTGCGGTCAACCTGACAGGGTTAGTTACTTTGTTGAGTGGTGAAGGTCTGAAATACCTTGAGACAGGTCGCGCTCAATTCTATGCTCTGATAGTGTTTGGAGCAGTGCTAGGCTTGGTAATTGTCTTTGGTGTTACCTAAAGAGCGATCGATGATGAGTTTTAAGTTTTGAGTTTTGTCATGTTGAATTAAAACCAATTAATTCACAACGAGCGGGCGAACACTCTTGTTCGCCCCTACAAAACTCTGAGTACCAACGACTTTTGACAAATAGCAATTTGCCATGAATACCGCAGATTTTCCGTGGCTGACTTTCATTATCCTATTTCCCATCGTCGCCTCGTTGGGGATACCGCTGCTGCCAGAAAAAAATGGTCAGTGGGAGCGCTGGTATGCCTTAACCGTGGGACTGATTGATTTTGGCGTGATTGTCACCGCTTTCTATACTCAGTACGACTTCTCTAACCCGGGTTTGCAACTGGTGGAAAGCTACCCCTGGGTGCCCCAGTTAGACTTGAATTGGTCGGTGGGTGTGGATGGAATATCTATGCCCCTGGTGTTGCTTACTGGCTTCATCACGACGCTGGCAATTCTGGCAGCTTGGCCGGTGACATTGAAACCGAAGCTATTTTACTTTTTGATCCTGGCAATGTATGGTGGACAGATTGCTGTGTTCGCCGTCCAGGATATGCTGTTGTTTTTCCTGGTATGGGAACTGGAACTGATTCCGGTTTACCTCCTGTTGGCAATCTGGGGAGGTAAGCGGCGTTTATACGCAGCAACGAAGTTTATCCTTTACACTGCTGGCGGTTCGCTGTTTATTTTGGTCGCTGCTTTGGCGATGGCGTTTTACGGCGACACGGTGACTTTTGATATGAGGGCGCTTGCCGCCAAAGATTACGCGCTCAACTTTGAGCTGTTGCTCTATGGCGGCTTCTTAATTGCTTACGCCGTAAAACTCCCCATCTTCCCGCTGCATACGTGGCTACCAGATGCTCATGGTGAAGCTACCGCACCAGTACACATGCTGCTGGCTGGGATTCTCCTGAAAATGGGCGGCTACGCTCTGATTCGGATGAATGCTGGGATGCTCCCCGATGCCCATGCTTATTTTGCACCAGTTTTGGTAGTTTTAGGGGTAGTCAACATCGTCTATGCGGCTCTGACGTCCTTTGCCCAGCGTAACCTGAAGCGCAAGATTGCCTATTCTTCTATTTCCCACATGGGGTTTGTGCTAATCGGCCTCGGTTCCTTTACGGATCTGGGCTTGAGTGGAGCAGTGCTGCAAATGGTTTCCCACGGCATGATTGGGGCGAGTTTGTTCTTTTTAGTGGGAGCCACTTACGATCGCACCCATACCCTGATGTTGGATGAGATGGGCGGCGTCGGACAGAAGATGAAGAAGATGTTCGCTATGTGGACAACCTGTTCGATGGCATCTTTGGCTTTGCCGGGGATGAGCGGGTTTGTCGCAGAGTTGATGGTGTTTGTGGGCTTTGCCACCAGTGATGCTTATAGCTCTACGTTTAAGGTAGTGGTGGTGTTCCTAGCAGCGGTTGGGGTGATTTTAACGCCCATATACTTGCTCTCGATGCTGCGGGAAATTTGCTACGGTCCAGAAAACAAGGAGTTAATCAAGCACGAAGCTCTAATCGATGCCGAACCGCGAGAGGTGTTTATCATTGCCTGTCTGTTGGTGCCGATTATTGGGATTGGTTTGTACCCCAAAGTGCTAACCGATATTTACGATGCGACAACGTTGCAGTTAACTGCCAGGCTGCGCAACTCGGTGCCAACACTAGCTCAAGCTAAACCTGATTCTACACCGCCTGTGGCTTTTGGGGATAGGCCAATGTTATCTTTACAAGCACCGACAATTGGCGATCGGTAAAAAGTTTGTAGTCAGGACTTTAGTCCTGATTACAAGTCCGATCGAAAGTTTGTAGTTAGGGCTGCTACATTGCCTCTAAAAACTGATTGATCGAAACTTAATCAGGACTTACTCAGAGGCTCTCTGGTTTAAAGAGAGTGTCAATCTAGCAACCAAGTTAGTCAGGGTTCCTTTCGAGTCACTCCACGTTTAGCATCCAACCTACGTTCCCACTTTTCCGCATGAGCAGTTATGGACTCACACATCTCTCTAGCCAGTCGTGACGCATCCTTGGCAAGTTCAAGAATTTCTAGCAGTTCATTGGGATCTGGTTCTTTCATTTTGACGCTCCCCCGATTTAAAATCGGGGGATTCTCAGTTCAATGAGTCCACTTAAATTAAGTCCCTTGCGGTACTTAACCCAGAGGTGGTTCTCTCCCTAAGCGTTACTTCCTCTGCGCCCCAAAGTAGTTGATTCTTGACAAAATCAAATTTTGTTTGAATTAAATGCTGGTCGTCTAGCTCCCATGAAGATTTTACCTATTCCTGGGTAGGAA
>CASBRB010000472.1 GCA_949127975.1 Oscillatoriales cyanobacterium PMM_0019
TGCCCCCTGACTTATGCGGGATGTTTGTTCGCAATGGTCCCAATCCTCAGTTTTCACCGATAGGTAATTATCACTGGTTCGATGGGGATGGAATGCTACATGGGGTACACATCAGCAACGGCATTGCCACCTATCGGAACCGCTATATCCAAACACGGGGCTGGAAGCTAGAGCATGATGCAGGAAAAGCGCTCTGGGCGGGATTGTTAAACCCCCCCCAGCCAAATAACCCCTATGGCCCTTATAAAAATGTCGCCAATACTGCTCTGGTGTGGCACGCGAATCGCTTTTTAGCGCTTTGGGAAGGAGGTGAGCCCCACGCCATTGAGTTACCTAGTCTAGAGACAATCGGCTCTTACACCTTCAATGGCAAGTTAGTTTCCCCCTTCACAGCCCATCCTAAAGTCGATGCCACAACTGGGGAGATGATTTTCTTTGGCTACTCTGTAGCTCAACCACCTTATTTGCATTACAGCGTGGTTTCTTCACAGGGGGAACTACTGCGAACGGTTCCCATAGATATACCTGTCGGCGTGATGATGCACGACTTCGCCATCACGGAAAACTACACCATTTTTCTGGATTTGCCCCTAACATTTCGTCCAGAGCGTATGCAACGGGGAGAACCTGCGTTTAAGTTTGAGCTAGATAGCCCCAGTCGCTTTGGGATTCTTCCCCGCCACGGCGACAACAGCAATATCCGCTGGTTTGAGGCACCTGCTTGCTATATTTTCCACACTATGAATGCTTATGAAGAGGGAGATGAGGTTATCTTAGTCGCTTGCCGGATGGATGCCACCACCGTGCTGAGTATAACAACACCATCGCAGGAGCATGAGGGTGACAACCCTCGTCTAAAAAGTGACATTCCTTTTTTACATCGCTGGCGGTTTAATCTCAAGACAGGTGCAGTAAAGGAAGAACGTTTGGATGATACACCTGGAGAATTTCCCCGTGTGAACGAGCAATTTGTGGGGCAACCTACGCGATACGGCTATTTAGGTAGGATGGCACCAGGTTCGTTACCCAAATTTGATGGATTAATTAAGTATGACCTGGCTAGTGGTTCCTCTCAAACTCACGAATTCGGGCGGGGACGTTATGGCGGTGAAGGAGTATTTGCCCCACGTCCTGATGCTACTGCCGAAGATGACGGCTGGGTAATTACTTTTGTCCAAGACGAGGAGCAAGAATTATCTGAACTGGTGGTAGTCGATGCCAGGGAAATGACAGCAGAACCTGTCGCCCGGATTCTCATCCCTCAACGGGTTCCTTACGGTTTCCACGGTGCTTGGATTCCAAAAAGCTAATAGAAGATTGTCGAACACCGGGTTTGTGGGATTACTCGATCGACTCTCTAAATATTGTAATATTGTAGGTTGGGTTGAGCGATAGCGAAACCCAACATTACCATCGATCGAGAGTTGGATTTTCTTATTTAACCAGGACTTATGCACTGCCTCTACATATAGGCATCCTTCTTCGGCTCTCCAACACTTAGTGTGATAAATTTTATTAATCAATTGGCTCAGAGCTTGAACAGAGGTAAACTCAAGGCTTTCAAACCTTAATGTTGGGTTTCGTCCCTCAACCCAACCTACAACTACAACTCCTGACTCCTGCTATAATTACTGGTTTTTAGCTGCTTTACCTATATTATTGAAACATGAAAAAATGGATTTGGATAGCAATAATAGCTACTACTGTGGCAGTAGTGACGATAATACTGAACAAGCCTGTTACTGAGGCTGACTGGAGTTGGGTTCCTTTCTTTGGCTCGTACCTGACAAAAAAACATCCTGTTGAGGAGCCATTAATAAAACAACAGGAAAACAAAGTAGCAGGGGCAATTTTAACCGATAACCTTCCCCAAAATTATCCTTCTGCCAGGGAACAGGTTGGAGGTGGGGAGAAACCCCAAAGTGTCATAGCCTTAAGGGTGAATGCAGAGCAGTTGTTGAGCCATGTCGAAACTTTAGCATTTAGGCGTTATACCGATGCTGAACGCAGTCAAGCCCGGAAATATATATACCAGGTTTTAACAACATTGGGGTGGTCTCCAACGCTACAATCATTTGAAAGTGGTGTTAACGTGTTGGCACAGCGCCCAGGTACAAATCCTGAAGCTGGCACTATTCTCTTGGCAGCTCATTATGATACTGTAGAGCGATCGCCTGGTGCTGACGACAATGCCACAGGTGTAGCTACGGTGCTGGAAGTTGCCCGTTTGTTGGGTTCTCATCCCACCCCACGCACGTTGCAGATTGCATTTTTCGATCGGGAAGAAGAGGCACTCAGAGGTAGCCTTGCTTTTGTACGGGCGGGAATAAATAATATCTCTGTAGACAAAGAGGTAACTTCCTCACAAAAGGGAGATTTGACTAACCTGCGCGGTGCTATCATTTTAGATATGATTGGCTTTGCTTGTCACACCTCAGGCTGCCAGCGATATCCCGAAGGTTTACCAGTAACTCCACCTAGCGATAAAGGAGACTTTTTAGCAGTAGTCGCGGATGCAGAACACTCGCAACTACTGAATGCTTTCCAACAGTCAAAAGAACCAGATTTGCCACCAGTTTTGACTCTGCCTATACCTTTTAAGGGATTACTTACGCCTGATGTATTGCGTAGCGATCATGCCCCTTTTTGGTATCACGGATTAGGTGCAGTATTAGTCAACGATACTGCTAATTTCCGCACCCCACACTATCACCAACCTACCGATAAACCTAAAACTATCGATCGGACATTTTTCGTAGGAGCAGCTCAAATCGTAGCAAACGCCATTATTTCTCTGCTAGGCAATTAGTTGTAGGTTGGGTTGAGCGTAAGCGTTACCCAACATAAACCCACAGGGGTGATGTTGGGTTTCGTTCCTCAACCCAACCTACAAATATAGCA
>CASBRB010000473.1 GCA_949127975.1 Oscillatoriales cyanobacterium PMM_0019
AGTGTTAGACTAGGTGATTGAACGGGGTATTCAGGGAGGAAGGCAGATGACTCTGTTTACGCTGCGATCGCTTAAAAAGGACTTTGGCATCAAGGAAATCTTGAGAGATGCCAGTTTTAGCCTCGATGAAGGCGATAAAGTTGGGCTAATTGGGACGAACGGCTCCGGAAAATCGACTTTGCTGAAAATGATTGCCGGATTGGAACCCATTGATGATGGTGAAATTTGGGTTAATTCAGGAGCCAAGATTGTCTACCTACCCCAACAGCCAGAATTAGACGACAAGCGCACCGTTCTGGAGCAAGTGTTTGCTGATTCAGGTGAACAGATGGCAGTGGTGCGGGAATATGAGGAAATTTCAGATCGACTGGCGCATGGGCAGGGCGATGCTGAATTAGCGGCACGTCTATCTAGCGTGTCTGCTCGCATGGACACTTCCGGTGCCTGGGAACTGGAAACCAATGCTAAAGTGATTTTGAGCAAGTTGGGTATTCAAGATTTTGATGCCAAAATTGGTAACCTATCTGGTGGCTACCGCAAGCGGATTGCGATTGCTGCGGCTCTGTTGTCAGAACCAGAGGTGTTATTGATGGATGAACCGACGAACCACTTGGATGCCCTGTCGGTAGAATGGTTGCAAAGCTATTTGCATCGCTATCGGGGAGCATTATTGCTCATTACCCACGATCGCTATTTTTTGGATCGTGTCACTAACCGAATTTTGGAAATCGATCGCGGAGACCTTTATTCCTATTCTGGCAACTATGCTTACTATTTAGAGAAAAAAGCTTTATCCGAGGAATCAGCAGCTAGTACCCAACGCAAACATGCTGGAGTGTTGCGGCGAGAACTGGAATGGCTCAAACGCGGACCGAAAGCCCGTAGCACTAAGCAAAAAGCCAGGATCGATCGCGTTCACCAGATGATGGGGCAGGAATTCAAGCAAGCTCATAGTAAGGTGGATATTTCTACCGTAGGTCGTCGCATCGGTAAGAAAGTTATCGAGCTAACCAATATCTGCAAATCCTACAATGAGCGCACTTTAATTAAGGATTTCACTTACACCTTCAATCCAGAAGACCGAATTGGGATTATCGGTAGTAACGGTGCTGGGAAATCCACGCTGATGGATATGATTACCGGACGAGTGCTACCGGACTCCGGCACTGTCGAAATTGGCTCTACGATTCAGATTGGGTATTTCGATCAACACTCTGAAGATGTTACGCTCAATGAAAACCAACGGGTAATTGAATATCTCAAAAACGTAGCAGAATTGGTCAAAATCGTAGATGGAAGCGTAATCACCGCCTCCCAAATGTTGGAACGGTTTCTGTTTGAACCCAATCAGCAATACGCACCAATTTATAAGCTCTCTGGTGGTGAAAAAAGACGGCTATTTTTGTTGCGGGTATTGATGAGTGCGCCGAATGTGTTGATTTTGGACGAGCCGACGAACGATCTGGATGTGCAAACGCTGGGGGTTCTGGAAGAGTATCTGGAAGAGTTTAACGGCTGTGTAATTGTGGTGTCACACGATCGCTATTTTCTCGATCGCACCACTGAAATGATTTTGGCTTTTGAATCGGGTGGCACACTGCGTCAGTATCCTGGCAATTACTCAGTGTATCTGGACTACAAGAAGGCAGAAAAAGAAGCGGAAGCCCAAAGCTCTCAATCCAAAATCCCATTCCCCGGTAAATCCGGGGAACGAGCCAAATCTGAGCTTCAATCCCCTGCTTCCCAATCCACTATTCCATCGAAATCACGCAAACTTTCATTCAAAGAAAAGCGGGAATACGAAGAACTCGAAGTTCAGATTCCCCAGATGGAAGCTCAAAAGGAGGAAATTGAGCAAATTCTCTACAATAAAGCTCCGAGTAGCTTCACTGAAATGCAACAGATGACTGAGCGTTTAGCTGAATTAAGTCACGAGATCGACACTGCCACTGAACGTTGGTTAGAACTCGCTGAACGAGCCAGCTAGCTCACTTGCCCCCGTAATAAAAGGCAATTTCCTTCTCTTTCAGGGGAGCAAAGTCAGCTTCAATTAACTTTTGGTTTAACTCTTCCTGTGGAATGTGTTTGGCACCAATCCGAACAATCCGAGAACGCATTGTGTTGGAGACACCGCTACGTTGCCGATCGCTTTCTTTTGCCATAACTTGGTTGTAAAGGTCTAGCTTAGCCTTGGGGATGGGAGTCCCATCGAAATCGATACCACTGGCGATCGCAGTATCAACGGCGTCAGCACCAGTTGTGTTCTGAACTTCAGGAGTGGGTTCAAGAGACATGGGCAGCACTTTTCCTAAAACTTACTTCAGGATTATAGCAACAGTCAAGATGGTTGGGACATGAATCGTTTGCTGCGCGATCGCACTCCAGCTATAATTATTTCGGGCATATTCCTGAGCATTCAGTCTCCGCCGTTGTCGCTCTGAGGCATCCTCAAGCGCTAAAAGCCACATCTGGGTAAGAGCATCGATAGGGAAGGTATTGCCACTTTTATCCTAATGATAATACTAGAATATGAGCAACCCTGACACTGAATTTGATAGCCCTTGGAAAGATATTACCCTTGAGTTATTTTGAAGACTTTATCCGCTTCTTTATCCCAGAAGCATATTTACAAATTGACTGGACACGCCCTCCTGAGTTTTTAGATAAAGAACTAAGTCAAGTAGTGCGAGATGCGGAACTGGGGAAACGGTTTGCCGATAAGCTGGTTAAAATTTGGCTGTTAAATG
>CASBRB010000474.1 GCA_949127975.1 Oscillatoriales cyanobacterium PMM_0019
AAACTGTTTAACCACTCGGTTCTAGAGCATGGAACTGGCGTCGCATTGTCCTCGGTAGGAACTTAAACACTTACCGATAACATAGTTTCCCCATTTCTGGGACTTAGGCGGGTCAGCTACCTAAAGTTAGAGGCATGATGCCCCGTCTATGAGAGAGCGGGGTGCTGACATCAAGTATCGCTCAACTTATATAAGGTATAAGATTTTACATTTGCTGGTAACTCAGGCGGCAACTTAAGTTTTTTATCCAACACCCACAACTCTCTAGCCGTGAGAACTTTATATATTAAACCACTTTTCTAATTTTTCAACTACCCAAAGTTTTTTTTCCGGAGCGTGTAAGTCCTGGTAACTAATAAGCCTTGGCGTTTTAGTGCCAAGGCTTAGCGATTCCTACAACCCCTACTAGAAATGGGGATGGGGGTATGTAATTGCGATGCATAGTTCAGCTATAAGACGCCAGATCGTGTGATGATAGTAAATCTCGGCGTCCACTCCCTCGATATGGAGATGGATCGGATTGATCGTCGCAGGTTAAAACGGCAGAATGGTTAGAGGCGTGTAGACTGATTGAGCTATATTGGCTAGCCAGAGCCTTACCTGAAACAAAGGCGGAAAGTAAGCTCAACAACGTGACCAGGGCGTAAAGGCGCATAACAAGGTACCAAAATCATTGTTCCTACTAACTGCTTCAGAGTTAGTTCTGTACTATCAGGAAAAACTCTGGCGAAATTTTATTATTATCTGATTTCAGGCATATATAGGGGAAACCACAGGGGGATTGCCCCTACGAATCGCTATATGTAGAGGCAGTGCGTAAGTCCTGGTAAAGTTTAGTATCGTCAGGCAAAGGGTATAACCATGAAAGCACAGGTATTTAGAGGCGTCAATCAGTTAAGTTACGAAGAAGTCCCCATCCCACCACTGGCACCAGATGAGGTGCTGGTACAGGTGCGAGTGGTGGGGCTGTGTCAGTCAGATATTAAAAAAATTCGCTATCCCCTCTACGAGCCGCCGCGCATTTTTGGACATGAAACCGCTGGCGTCATCGCGCAGGTGGGAGATGCGGTGACGGGTTGGCAGGTAGGGCAGCGAGTTGTCGTTATGCACCACATTCCTTGTATGCACTGCGCCTACTGCCTGAATGACAATTTCTCAATGTGCGATGTTTACAAAAATATTACCACAACTGCTGGGTTTGCTCCCAGTGGTGGCGGTTTTGCGGAGTATGTCAAAGTGCCGGGGCATATTGTGCAACACGGTGGCTTAATTCCCATCCCAGATAATGTTAGCTTCGAGCAGGCTAGTTTTGTGGAGCCAACTAATTGCTGCCTCAAAGCGATTAAAAAAGCTCAAGTGGTTGCTGGGGATACGGTTTTGGTGACTGGTGCTGGTCCTATTGGGCTGATGTTTATCATGTTACTAAAATATTTTGGAGCCAGAACTCTAGCTACTGATTTACTCCCCTCCCGGATTCAAAAAGCCTTGTCTGTTGGAGCAGAGGCGGCTTTTGACGCCCGAGAACCCGAACTAACAAGCAAAATCCAAGCTATTACTGGTGGCATGGGTGTTGATACCACTCTACTGGCTGTTCCTAGTGATAAAGCTTTTTTCCAAGCTCTTGATTGTACCCGCAAAGGTGGCAAAATTCTGTTTTTTGCTGAATTCCCTGATCAAGTGGAAATTCCCATCAATCCCAATATCCTCTATCGGCGGGAAATTGACTTGATGGGCAGTTACAGTTCTTCTTACCGAGTGCAATCTCTGGCAATTGACATTGTATTTAATCAGCGCATTGATGTCGATGCCTTGATTAGCGATCGCTACCCCCTCCAAAATCTACCTGATGCGGTGGAGAAGGCTTGCGCTCCCACCCCAGAGACTTACAAAATCTTAATCTACCCATCACTTGCTAGCAACTAACTGCACCGGATGGGTGATGGTGGATGCCCATCAAACATCACCCATCAGCAACTACAATTGTCGGGCAAGCGATCGCAGGCAGTATATTTTAGCTTTTAGTATTTTAACAGACATCTTTCTTTCCACGTACTTTCATGAGTTGGCTTCTACTGCTAAAGTATAGTTATATAGCCGATATTCTTTCTCTTTCTAACCCAGGATATACGTCTCAGAATATGGAAACACAAAACCCAACGCGAGGGCAACTAGAACGCACCATATCACAACGTATCCAAGCGTTGTATCGCACTAAACTAGGGCATCAGCCGACTAAAATTGTTTGCCAAATTTTTGATGAAAAAGTGGCAATTATTCTGGAAGATTCTGTCACCAAACCGGAACAACTTCTAGCTCAGAGTGGTCGAGAGGATTTGGCTGAGCAAGTCCGGGCAGATTTAGACGAGTTACTTCAGCCACAACTCAAGGCAATAATTGAAGAAGTTATGGGAGTAACTGTAATCGATATGCTCAGCGATGCAAAATTAGACACAGGTCGTAGTGGTATTATTGCTATTTTTGGTGAAACAGCTATTATTGAGAATCCCTCCTGAATTTCTCAGTCAACGCACTCTTTTACATCAATGTATTGGCGAATCATTGCTTCCATGTCTTCTATCATGTAGGGTTTACTAAGATACGCATTACAGCCTGCCTCAAGAATCCGCTCTTTGTCTTCTGTTCTGGCTAGGGCAGTCACGGCAATGACTGGAATTGTGCTGGTCTGGGGATCTTGCTTTAGTTGAGATACTATCTGTAATCCATCTATGGGATATAGCATCATATCCAGCAAAATCAAATCTGGGTGCTGGGTACGTGCTGCATCAAGAGCTGTTTTACCATCAACTGCGGTGATAACTGTGCAGTTAAACGGCTCTAGGGCGTAAGCCATCAGCATTAAGTTATCGTCATCATCATCGACAGCCAAAATCACGGGGGTTTTCGTTAGTGACGTTTCACTAATGCTGTCATGAAATTTGTGGTCGCTATAAGTAATTTCCACTGTATCCATGCTCTACTCGCGGGAAGCTGTACTACTGTCATGTCAACCCCACCCTAAGTGGTAAGGAGGCACTCCCCAAGCGGCTAGGTGGCGCTTGCGATGGACTGGCTCGTCAGATGTTCCGTCAGGTTGGACAGCCTTTGCGCTGCTAGAGGAAAAAGCTAGCCCAAGCCAATGTACACCTACTCTATTTCTAGAGTATTACATAAAAATTTCAAAAAAGCAAAAATTTTGTTAAGAAATTGCAACAATTTTTAGCTTGCGGTTAACATTACTACGGTCTACTGGGCACACTAAGATAGAACAGGACTTACGCAGACTGGGTATATATAGGGGCCAACCACAGGGGGTTTGCCCCTACGAACTGCTGGCAGTGCGTAAGTCCTGTAGAAGTCTCAGCCTGTGGGGGTAGCAAGGCGAAGATTGGTGGAAAACAGCTACCCCGGCTATGTATTTTAGGGATTGGAGGGCGATGTTCATGGGTATTGCGACGATTAACCCCGCAACTGGGGAAACGCTCAAGACTTTTGAGCCATTAACAGACTCCGAGATTGAAGCCAAGTTACAGCAGGCGCAACTGGCTTTTGAGCAGTACCGCAAAACAACCTTTAGCCAAAGAGCCGAATGGCTGAATCAGGCAGGAGCAATTTTCGAGAGCGATCGCGATCGGTTTGCCAACATCATGACCACTGAAATGGGCAAAACTTTCAAGTCGGCGCGAGCAGAAGTGGAGAAATGCGCCTTGGGCTGTCGCTTCTACGCCGAGCGTGCGGCTGAATTTCTCGCAGATGTGCCAGTATCAACCGACGCGACCCAGAGCTTTCTCCGCTACCAACCACTAGGAGCTATTTTAGCCATCATGCCGTGGAACTTCCCCTTTTGGCAAGTGGTTAGGTTTGCCGCACCAACACTAATGGCGGGGAATGTCGGCTTACTCAAGCACGCCTCGAATGTCCCCCAGTGTGCCTTGGCACTAGAAGAAATTTTTCAACGGGCGGGATTCCCCAAGGGTGTGTTTCAAACCTTGCTGGTAAGTTCAGATTTTATTCCCGCTATTATAGCTGACGTTCGAGTTAAAGCTGCTACCTTGACTGGTAGTGAGGGAGCTGGAGCTAGTTTAGCGGTAGCTGCTGGCAAACAAATTAAAAAAACTGTCCTGGAACTGGGCGGAAGCGATCCGTATATTGTACTAGAAAGCGCGGATTTAGAAGCGGCAGTAGAAACAGCGGTTACTGCCCGTACACAAAATAACGGTCAATCTTGCATCGCCGCCAAACGCTTTATTGTAGTAGAAGCTTGCGCTGATGAATTTGAAAAACGCCTGGTAGAGAAATTTCTTGCCCTGAAAGTCGGCGATCCCATGAATCTAGAAACAGATATTGGCCCAATGGCAACCCCAGATATTGTGGAAGAATTATCCCACCAAGTGCAAGAGTGCGTAAAAATGGGGGCGCGAGTCCTTACAGGAGGGAAACCTTGGTCCGATCGTCCGGGAAACTACTATCCCCCTACCATTGTGGCAGATATACCACCGGGAACGCCAGCAGACAACGAAGAATTTTTTGGTCCAGTGGCACTGTTATTTAGGGTGGCAGATATCGATGAAGCAATTCAAAAAGCTAATGCCATTCCTTTTGGATTGGGAGCCAGTGCTTGGACTACAGTAGAAACAGAGCGCGATCGCCTAATTGAGGAATTAGAAGCCGGTGCAGTATTTATCAACGGCTTGGTGAAATCCGATCCACGCTTACCCTTTGGTGGCATTAAGCGTTCAGGATATGGACGCGAACTGGGCATCCAAGGGATTCATGAGTTTGTAAACATTAAAACCGTGTGGGTAAAGTAGAGGATATAAATGAACACTGCCGCATTGCTGATACGCTGCCTAGAAAACGAAGGAGTGCGCTATATTTTTGGACTTCCTGGTGAAGAAAATCTGCACGTCCTAGAAGCTCTAGAACATTCTACAATCCAATTTATCACGACCCGTCACGAGCAGGGTGCTGCCTTCATGGCAGACGTTTATGGGCGCTTAACAGGGCAAGCTGGAGTTTGCCTTTCTACACTAGGACCAGGGGCAACAAATTTGATGACGGGGGTAGCTGATGCTAACTTAGACGGCGCTCCCTTAGTAGCAATTACTGGGCAAGTGGGAACAGATAGAATGCATATCGAATCCCACCAATACTTAGATTTGGTGGCAATGTTTGCACCTGTAACCAAATGGAATGCTCAAATCGTTCGCCCCAGTATTACTCCAGAAATTGTCCGTAGAGCATTTAAACGGGCACAGACAGAAAAACCAGGCGCGGTTCACATTGACTTACCGGAAAACATTGCCGCCATGTCTGTCACTGGCGAACCACTCAGTAAGGGGGACTTGGAAAAAACTTATGCCTCCTTCCGCAGTATTGAGCAGGCAGCACAGATTATATCCCAAGCCACCAACCCCCTAATTTTAGTGGGGAATGGAGCTATACGCGCTAACGCTAGTCAAGCTTTAACGGAATTTGCCACCCGATTAAATATTCCTGTAGCTAATACCTTTATGGGTAAGGGGGCGATTCCATACACTCATCCCCTAGCGCTGTGGTCCGTGGGTTTGCAATTGCGAGATTATATTAACTGTGGCTTCGACGAAACGGATCTGGTAATTGCCATTGGGTACGATTTAATTGAGTATTCCCCCAAAAAGTGGAATCCTGACGGCAAAATTCCGATTATCCATATTGGAGCTATCCATGCCGAAATTGATAGCAGCTATATTCCCCTAGTGGAAGTAGTGGGGGATATTTCTGATTCGCTGAATGAAATTTTAAACCGAGCCGATCGCGCAGGGAAACCTAACCCCTATGCATTACAATTACGGGATGATATCCGGGCAGATTACGAACAATATGCCAACGACGATGGGTATCCGATTAAGCCACAGAAATTAATTTATGACCTGCGGCAAGTAATGCGATCGGATGATATCGTTATTTGTGATGTCGGCGCTCATAAAATGTGGATGTCGCGACACTATCACTGCGACAAGCCAAATACCTGTATAATTTCCAATGGGTTCGCCGCGATGGGCATAGCAATTCCGGGTGCCCTCGCAGCTAAGTTAGTCGCTCCCCAACAACAGGTAGTCGCCGTTACCGGAGACGGGGGATTTATGATGAACTGCCAAGAATTAGAAACAGCTCTGCGCATCGGCACCCCTTTTGTTACAATTATTTTCAACGATGGCGGCTATGGTTTAATTGAATGGAAGCAACAAAATCACTTAGGTAAGTCAGCTTTTGTCAAGTTTGGCAATCCTGATTTTGTGAAATTTGCGGAAAGTATGGGTTTAAAAGGATACCGACTCGAATCTACCGCTGACTTTATTCCCATCCTAAAAACAGCTCTAGCTCAAACCGTGCCCTCAGTAATTGACTGCCCGGTAGATTATCGAGAAAATCTCCGCTTTACTCAAAAAGCTGGCGAGTTAAGTTGTGCTATTTAGTGATTTGTGGCACGATTCTTTTGGCAGGGCAATTATTTTTTTTAACGCCAACTGGGAAAGAGGTTTACGCAAAGGGGCGCAAAGGAAGCTGTAATAATTATGGTGTCAGCAGAGATGAGATGGCTAATGATTAATGAAAATTGCCACTTGGAATGTTAATTCGATTCGCACTCGCCTTGAGCAAGTGGTGCAGTGGTTGCAGGAAAATACTGTAGATGTTCTGTGTCTACAGGAAACTAAAGTTGTAGATGATAAATTTCCGCGTGAGCTATTCGAGCAACTAGGCTACTATGTTTATGTTTCTGGGCAAAAGTCTTATAACGGCGTGGCCCTAATCAGCCGCATACCTTTAGGAGATGTTACCGCAGGGTTCACTCCGATTCTGCGTAGGGGCGGGGTTTCCTTGTCCCCACTAGAAGATATAGATGAGCAAAAGCGGGTAATTAGTGGTGTTGTCAATGGCATCAGGATTATTAACCTTTATGTTCCTAATGGTGCAGCAGTTGGCAGTGACAAGTATAATTATAAGCTACGGTGGCTAAAAGTCCTGCGGGAATATATCCAAACCTTCCTGGTAGCGTCGGTGACTGCGACTGCGCCCACGGATTCCCCTACGCCCCAACAGGAAAGTAGTGTAGAATCCAACTTCTTACCAATCACCTCACAATACGCAATCACCAATTCCCTATCCATTTGTGGTGATTTCAACATTGCCTTAGAAGACAAAGATATTCACGATCCCGTTACCTTTAAAGGTAGTGTCATGGCATCGGAGCCAGAGCGTCAAGCTTTACGCGAGATTTTACAGTTAGGTTTGGCAGATGCCTTTCGGAAATTTAC
>CASBRB010000475.1 GCA_949127975.1 Oscillatoriales cyanobacterium PMM_0019
CCCATGAGGTAAGTATTGGCTACTACTGGACCTGCCCCAACCACTTTAGCGGCGTTACTACCAGCGCCAGTATCAATCCCAAACTGAGGAGAATAAGTATTGATATATGACGCGGACAATCGCAATCGACCGAGATTAATCGCTGGTTCTATAGCAGCCACGTAGCCACCTTTAAACAGTCCCTGAGTAGGGTCATTTCCCGATAATTCACTTCCAAAGGAAAAGCCTATGTCCATCCAGGGTGCGATCTGCCAGTCCAAAGCGAGCCCTGTATACTGAGCGATAGGATAGAATAAAGGATTGACTATACCGTAATTAGATAAGGCACCCGTAGCAAGATTGTTCAACGGAGTAAGCGGAGCCTTGAAACTCCTAGTGCTGGAAAAGGCATCCACAACAACTTGTAGTTTGTCGCCTATCGGAAAACTGTACTCCAATTGGGTTAAACCCAATACCTGATCGCTAAACAGGTTAGGGAAAACCAGGGTAGTTTCATCTGTGGTACCACTCAACCTACCCTGGGGAAATTTTGTAGCTGTGGTCAACTTGGTGATATTACCGGATTCCAAGCCGACTGTTAAACTGTCTTTACCTGTGAAGCTAGTAGCCAAAGTAAGGTAGGTTTGATAGCTAAGTACCCCGCTATTTGCAGGTCCAGCATTTTTGCCAAAAGCATCGGCTAGATATGTTATCGTTATACCGTTTAGTTTGGTCGTGGTAGAGAACCCATGTGATTCCATCCTGGATTGCTTCGCTGCTAAAACATCTATGCGATTTGATAGACTCGCAAGTTCCGTAGCAAAATTTTCCTGGAGTTTTTGTAGTTTGATTAAATCTTCTTTTCTAACACTTGGCGAGTTGGTGGCAATGAGTTTGCTAATTTGAGCCAAACATTTATTTAACCCTGCCGCGAACTCGTAGCGAGTTAGGCTTCGGTTCCCCTGATAGGTGCGGTTTGGAAAACCTTCAACACAACCATATCGTTCAACTAAAGATTGCAAAGCCTCAAAAGCCCAATCATTTGGCTGTACGTCCGTTAGTTGAGAAACTGAGGTCACCTGCTCCATTGGGGTGGTTTCTTCTGATTCATCAGAATTAATGCTATCTGACAAGACCGGAGTGGTTTCTATCTTTTGAACTGACTGTTGATTGATCGAAGTATTAGGAGAGACAGATGGTTGTTTGGTCAGAGAAAAATCTTCAGCTTTGGCACTTACTGAATCCAGCATTCCCTAACTAGAAATAGTTACTATAGCTGCTAAACTGCCCACAATTTTTTTCATATTTTTCCTCGAAATTTTAACTCCAGCATTGAAATAAATATGGTGAAGTTGGCTACCGATTCAAGCCGGGAATGCCAAACTGTTGACTGTTGATTGCCGATCGTTAACAGTCAACGAGCGACGGGTTTGAGCTGCATGGCAGTATATTCCGCCTTAGAGTGTTAGCCTAGAATACACAAGAAGAACTACCCGATCCTGATATTACGCTATTCTTTTTGACATACTGATCGTTTTCAAGTGTTCCGGATAAAAATGAGCAAGATCATTCAATTTTCTGGGTCTATCCGCAGATTATACAGATGCTACTTATTAGCTCCCCAAGGTGGAGACATTAAGAGTATCTTCCAATTTACGTCATTCTTGATAATTGTATATTATGGGCAAACTCAATTTATTGTCAAGCACAACTGCTTTGTGAAAACTTACCTAAACTTATCTAAACTTGTGCAAGTGTTTCATTCCTGCTTCAATCAAGGGAGTCGGCTCCAAATTGTCCACAGGCGTTGAGTTCGGGCGGTGCCGACCGACTTGATTATTTGGTCCAAGTTTCAGAACTGGGACGAGAATAGGTTCTATGTTACAGTACTGCGATCGCTTAACCTACTGGCATACCCACCTCATTTCTCTTCTCGTTCCCAGGCTCTGCCTCAAGAGAGAGGGGCAACTGTCGGCTCTTGATTTGCCCCTACACTCGGCACCGAGGCGGAGTCGAGAAAAGGAAATTGGAGCCTGGGCTCTTGGAGGTGGCAGTAGCGTGAGAGGCAGAGCCTCTCCAACAGCGTTCCCAGAATAGGGTCTATGGGTAAGTCCGGTTTAACAGAAGATAGTATGGAAGAAACAACCGCTAAAGATTCAAGTATGGATAACTTTTATACCTTTAAATTTAACCACTCTCCAGCCTTAGCTGCCCTCAAATCCGGGCAAGAAGACTTTCTTGAATACTACCAAGCTCGCTTAGATTTATTCAACTTATCCTTAATGGCAGATTACGACCAACTCGTATGCCTGCCCGCCCTCACCAAGATAGACAAGCACTGGTATCAAATCGAAACTGCCAGAAAAGTTCTCAGACAACTGGGAGGACGCGCCTTACTCGCCGATGAAGTTGGACTCGGTAAAACCATAGAAGCCGGATTGATTTGTGCCGAATACATAGCTAGAGGACAAATTCAATCCCTGTTAGTTCTTACTCCAGCTTCCCTCGTCTCTCAATGGCAATTAGAGTTAAGCGAGAAATTTAACATCGATACCGTTACTACCGACTCGGACGCCCGACAGCAAAATCCCGAAGAATTTTGGACATCTACCGAGCGGATTATAGCATCCATCAACACCGCCAAGTCCGTCAAACACTTTCCCTACGTCACCCAAAGAAACTGGGATTTAGTAATTGTCGATGAAGCCCACCACCTGAAAAACCGCAGCACCCTCAACTGGAAACTCGTCAACGCCCTCAACAAGCGATTTATCTTAATGCTTACCGCCACACCAGTACAAAACTCTTTAGTAGAACTATTCAATCTCTTAACTTTATTAAAGCCGGGACTATTACAAACCGAAGCTGCATTCAAGAAAGAATACGTCTCCTCTAAAAACGGACGAGTTCCTAAAAATCCAGAGAAACTGCGTCAGTTAATGCGGGAAGTGATGGTACGCAATACCCGTTCCCTTGTAGATGTCAAACTGCCCAAACGCTTCGCCACTACCATCACCGTTACCCCTTCCCCCAGCGAACAGAAACTCTATAATGACTTAACCGAGTATTTGCGAGCCAGTAATGAAACTTTAGACAAATTCTCGCGCACCAATCTTTTAATGAGGGCAGGTTCTTCGACGAGAGCCTTAGCCGAATCTCTCAAGAACCTCGCCAAAAGATTACCCAGCGACGAAATCAGTACCTTGACTAGAAGAGCTGCTCAAATCAAACAACTAGAGAAAGCTAAAGCGTTGGTGGACTTGTTAAAACAATCTCGTCATAAAACCATAGTATTCACCACCCATAGAGCAACCAGTGCCTATTTAGCCGAAACTCTTCAGGGGGCGGGTATACCATTTGCAGAATTTTTGGGGGATATGTCATTAAACCAGAAAGATGCTGCCATAGAAGCTTTTCGAGATACCGTACCCGTGCTGCTTGCTTCCGAGACAGGTGGGGAAGGGCGTAACATCCAGTTTGCCAATTCGATCGTCAACTACGACTTGCCCTGGAACCCGATGAAAATAGAACAACGCATTGGGAGAATCCACCGGATTGGACAGACGCAGGATGTCTTTATCTTTAACTTCTGTCTTAAGGGTAGCATTGAAGAATACATCTTGCGGATATTACACGATAAAATTAATATGTTTGAACTGGTAGTCGGAGAGATAGAGACAATATTGGGTAATGTTGACGATGAATTTGATTTTAGCGAAGTAGTCATGAATATTTGGCTGAAACATCAATCTCAATCCGAATTGAATACCGCTTTTGAACAATTGGCTGACGATTTAGTCAAAGCCAAAGATAAATACCGGGAAACGAGCGAACTCGACGAGCAAATTTTTGGCGAGGACTTTGAAGCGTAGATGATGAAAACAGATCCTATTCTTTCAACTTTAAGCAAATTAATTTCCCTGTACGATGGGATAGCCGAACCAACAGGCGAACATAATCTGACTGCGCTGTTAGCCAAAAATATTGCTAGAGAGCTAGACGTTGAAGAAGAAGTTACTTTCAGTACCAGAGCGGGTATTCCCAATAGCTATTTTGTCACCTATCATTCGGAACTGCTCAAAAAGTTCTCGCAGCTGCTAGCCAATAGAGGAAATGTAGCAACAATAGGTGTAAGATACAGCGGTTACTTGAAAACGACTGGATTCGATAAAATGCTAGTCCAAAAAATCGCACCTCAAAATGGCTTAATTCGTTACTTGGATGCTTTCCCAAAAACCACCCGCTACATTTGGTGTCATGTCGCTTATACAGCCGAAGCCGATGAAAAGAAAATAGGCATGGTTTCATTTATGATTAACGAGTTAACTGGAGTGGCAGGAGTAGACATTGGCGATGCTTTGTTATGGGAATCAGACAGAATTCCAGTGGATAACAGCACCTCACTCGCTAGGATGGATTTTTCAGAATTATCGAATTTGATTGAAAAGACATCGAGCCGATTAATCAGAGCCGAGTTGGATAATTGGTACGCTAAGTTAACTAGAGCCAGGGCAAGAGATTCAGAACGGCTCAAAGCTTATTACGGGACGATAAGTGAAGAGATTCAGTCTAAAATAGAATCCAAACAACTAGAGGGGGAAGCCAAGGACAAAGAATTAGCGAGAATTGATGCCACTGATAGAGAGTTAGAGAGAAAACTAATAGATATACAAGAGCGTTATGCTATGAAGGTAGAGGCTTACCTATATGGTGCAATGGTTCTATATCTACCTACCGTACACATCCAATGCGAACTCGTCAGAAAAAAAGCTAAACGAATAGTAACAGTGGTTTGGAACCCATTTACCAAGATAATTGAGCCATTGCGATGCGAATTATCGGGAGAACCAGTATATGAGTTTTATTTAGACGATAAAGAAGCCAAAATCATCTCACCAACAGTTAGGGGAGAAATCTAGGTTAGGACTTACGCACGTCCTCTACAAAATGAGATTACCCTCTTTATCCGTAGCAACAATATCTGCATTCATGCTAAAAGGCAGTTGTTGAGAATCAAGCTGATGATTTGAAAATGGCATGAGTTCTATCTCCCTTTCTCTCTCTAGCTTAACACAGGCTTGCTCTAGGTATAGCAATCTATGCGTATGGCGATCGAGGCTGACAGGTTGAGCTGGATATCGATCGCCCAAGACTGTCTATTCGCTCCGTGAATGTGAAACGCTGACTATTAAGCATCGGCTAAAAACTTAATCTAGTTCTGATTGCCCCCACATAGATGGGACCGTTAGCATTGTTATTTTCTGGATTTAAGATCACAAAAAAACCTGGAGTAATGTCAAGATGTTCTGTGACTGGGTAGCGATAGAATCCTTCTATATGCCAAGAAGTGCCTTTATCTGTGCGATTACTATCGTCATTCGCGGTTACTTTAGGAGGCTGACCAACTAAAATACCAGCCACAGCATTGTGTTTCCCCAGGTTAGGAAAAGCTAGAGACAAAGCCCAATTTAAAAGGGTTGCCTTTTTTTTGGTAACTTCAGATACAGCATTGGTGTAATCTACCCAACCCGAAACAATCAAGTCTTTGTTAACCTTGAAGTTGGATTCTATTCCAAAAGAATTGGATGTAGTCACGCTCAGCGATCCAAATGGATTAGTAGCAAATGTACTACCTGTGTTTCCTGTCGGGCTATTTCCGTAGGTATGCGCATAGGTTAAACCTAGCTCCAGTTGATTGAGCGGTTGAAAATCCAACTGAGCGATCGCACCATAGCCACCATTTAAAAAACCGCTTTTGGGACTGGGATCGTTGGCATTAGCTGCAAAATAACCGACAGAGCCATTTAGCTTTTTATTGAACTTGTAATTTAACAGTAGTCCAGCAGCCGTACCTGAATCGATTCGATATATAGGACTGAAACGAGCAAAACGAGAGATAGGACCAGTACCACTAGATACGGTGCCAGTTGGTGTGCCGTCTTGTTCGTTGTATTTGTCTACAAATGAGCTGATGGGCGGGGATATAGTTTCAGTATCCCCTCCCTTTCCTTCAAAAAACATGGTTAATTTATCTGTCACAGGGAACTTATAACGCAGTCGCTCTAGAACAAACGAGTTATCACCACCACTAACGTCGTAGGCTAACCTGGCCATGTTAGTGCCAGTTGCATTTTGAAAATTAGGTATATTACCAGCTTGTAGCCTGACTCTCAACTGATCGCCGTCCTTTAACAAGTTTTCAGTATCAAAACTTATACGAATGCGATCGCCTAAAATGGTATTCCTGTCTAAGTTATCCTTGGGAGTGGAGCCGGAAGGTACTGCTTTTTTATCCCCAAAAACTTGACTTATACCGATGATAACTTCTCCATTAATTTTAGTAGTGGTGGCTAACCGCGTCTTATATTCGGGCATGGACATATCGTGGGTGGGAATGACAGAATCTGGTTGCGGCAATGGTGTGCCCCCAACTACCTTGCTCCCTTGACTAATAGCAGACTTGTTTTCGGTAGGTTGAATAGGAGCAGGCGGCGGGGATTCTACAGGCTCAACAGGAGCAGTTGCCTGGGCGATTAGTGCAGGAGTTAGGCAGTTTGACTCAAGCTGTAAGGCAGGAGTGCAGGGGCGCAGAGTCGATTTTATTGCAGTCTCCCCTGTTCCTAGTTTCACCACTGTAAGCCTAGCCGCTCCCCCAGTGGGAAACTGTTCAGCACGTAATTCCTGTAATGATTTCTCTGGTGTAGCCGTTGGCGAGGTAGAACTGTTTAGAACTACTGCCTTAGAATTGGGAATTATGGTTTCTGTCGATCGAATTTTAGTGACGGCTGCATTTAAAGGAGTAACAGCCGCGATTGTAGAATTAGGTGGCACATTTTTAGATTCGATCGCTCCTACTAGATGAGTCGCTGGCACAGCATCCGGTTGTTGCAATGGTGTACGCCCACCTAAATTATTTTTCTGACTAGCAGGCGGCTTTTTGGTAGGTTCTTTTTCAGCAAGTCTTGAGCTCGCTTGTAGTTGAACAGCAGTAGTTTCCTGGGCAACGGGTACATTTTGAGATGGGAATTCCTGCGCCAGTTGAGCCGCCCTTAAGGTATCTGGTTGCTTGCTCTTTTGGTTACTATCAGGCAGGTTTTCGGCAGATTGAGCAATAACAGGCTGTGGCGCTTCTTGTGGCTGAACAGCAGTAGTTTCCGGTGTAACAGGTACATCTTGAACTGGGGGGTTGGGCGACTGCTCAGAGGAGATGGGGAGGGGAGAATTTATAGCCAATGGTGTACTCTTACTAGCCTCGCTCCCCACCTCGCCACCTTGGTACGCACCTTCCACCTTCCACAATGGTTGTATAATAACCACAGCACCAATGAGGAGCGCTGGAGCAAGTAGCACGAAATACCACAGGATTCTCGAATTAGAACCATTTTGTAAACTCATGGCGTTCAACTCACTTTGAGAGGTTGTCAAGGGACAAGCAATTGCATCCCTCTATGAGTTGAATCAGGCTCAAAAAGTAGCTTGTTGCATTCAAAGCTGAATAATTAACAAAACTTTACTTTCGACTTTTGGTTTAATCCATTAATTACCCCTCTTTTTTTCTCGTTCCCAGGCAGAGCCCAAGTCCATACCCACATTTTTGAGCAAGTACGCATCATAGTAAGTCCTGCCAACTGTAAATTGCCCTCACCCCAGGCCAACCCACCCCC
>CASBRB010000476.1 GCA_949127975.1 Oscillatoriales cyanobacterium PMM_0019
CCTGACTCCTGACTCCTGACTCCTGACTCCTGACTCCTGACTCCTGACTCCTGACTCCTGACTCCTGACTCCTGACTCCTGACTCCTGTCTCCTGTCTCCTGTTCATTCAAGCACTTCTAAGCGCCACGATCGGATCGAGTGTTGCCGCCCGTCGCGCTGGTACAACTCCAAAAAATAGTCCAATACCTCCAGAAACACTGACGGCGAGAATAATTGCTACTGGTGAAACTCCTGCTTTTAATGGGGTAACGAGGCTGATGAGCATGGTAGAGCCCACGCCCAGCAATGTTCCTGCTATACCACCAGCGACTGAGAGAATAATCGCCTCGATGAGAAACTGAATCAAAATGTCTTGCTCTCTGGCACCAATTGCTTTACGCAGTCCTATTTCTTGAGTACGTTCGGTGACGGAAACCAGCATAATGTTCATGACGCCTATGCCACCTACAAGTAGAGAAATACCAGCGATCGCTGCTAACATCAGTGTCAGTGCCCCAGTAATGGTGTTAACGATCGTTAAGGCGTCTTTTTGGTTTCTGACGGTAAAATCATCCTCGTTAATAATTTTGTGTCGCAGTCGCAGCAGGTTAGTAATCTGAAACTCTGCTGCTCCCAGGCTTTCTGCATTCTTGGCTTCAACAGAGATAAAAGATACCTCAAGCCCATAGGGAGATGTCCGCCCTGTGATGCGGTTAGACATCGTAGTGAGCGGGATCAAAGCAGTATCATCTTGGTTAGTACCAAAAGATGCTCCTTTAGCCTGCATCACCCCAATTACTAAAAAGCTCCGATTTCTAATCCGTATATGTTGCCCAATGGGTTCGCTATCACCAAACAATCTAGTTGCTAAATCTGATCCCAAAACTACTACTTGGTTACTGATTTTAATGTCTAAGTCGTTGATAAATCGCCCCGTACCAATATCAAAACTGCGCACTCTAGGAAACTCTGGTGTAGTACCAATAATCTGAGTATTGCTATTTTTGTTGCTGTAGCTTACCGATTGTCGGCTTTGGAGTTGGGGAGCTACTGCGGCTACTGATGGTACTAAAGAAGCGATCGCTTTGGCATCTCCTAGCACCAGCGTCTTCGGTATATCGCCCCTGTTCCGTTGCGCGTCCTGATTACCTGGTACTATAAATAAAACGTTAGGGCCGAGGGACTGAAACTGCTCGGCTGCTAATTTTTGAGCCCCTTGTCCTAAGCCTACCATCGCAATTACCGAAGCGTTACCGATAATAATTCCCAGCATTGTCAGGCTGCTGCGTAATTTATTTGCCACCAGGGTGGTGGTTGCCATTTTAATACTTTCTAAAATATCCATAGTCATTTTTCGGAAATTAGGACAATTCCATTATCCTTGCATCGTCTGACCGAATTATTTATTCTTCGGTTTGCGATCTTTTGGGGCGTCAATGAATACCCTCTTCCCTTCTTCGATTCCCTCTATAATCTGCGTTTTGTCTTGAATTGATGAACCAATTTTTACAGGTTTGAATTCGGGGTTACCCTCGGAATCAGGTATCAGTACGCCCGTCTGTCCCTTCTCAGTAACAATCGCTACTGTTGGTACTATCAAGGCATTTAATACCTGTTCGCCCAAAAAGGTGACGTTAACATTCATGCCGGAACGCAGTTGCTTTTTGCCTGAATCAATTGCCACCCGCACCTCAAACGAGGTAACATTTTGATCCACCACCGCTTCGGGTGCCACCAGTCGCACTGTACCTTTGAAAATTTTATCGGAATAGGCATCTGCTACAATTTCTACAGATTGTCCGGGTTTGATCCTGCCAATATCGACTTCTGGAACTTTAGCTTTAATTTCTAAATCCTGTGCAATGGCAACTATCGAGGTGGAAGTAGCAGAACCATTACTAGAAGCTGATGTTGTTGGCGTGACAAAGGCTCCTTCGTCTGCATATTTTTGTGTTACAATACCGTCGAAGGGAGCGCGGATAACTGTGTCAGACAGCTTAACTTGTATTTCCTGTAAGGCTGCCCTAGCACCCTCAACTGCGGCCGCTAGTTGGGCAATGTCTTCTGGGCGTTGACCTGCCTGCGCTTGCTCTAAAGCAGATCGCAATTGTGCCACATTAGCGCTCTGCTGCTCAAGTTGTGGGGACTTGCTGTTTCTGACTTGTGCTAGACGTTTTTCGGCTTGTTCTTGCGTGGCTTGGGCGCTTCTGTAGGTGGCTTCGACTTCATCTAGTTTATCTTGGGCGATCGCTCCGTCTCGCCTTAAATCCTGATATCGACGCAGTCGTTGCTGCGCTAAATCAGTCTGCGCTTGAGCTGAATTCAATTGAGCTTCTGCTTGTTCAACCTCTCTGGGACGAGTTTCCTGCGCCTCTCGCAGACTGCTTTTGGCTTGAGCTAAACGTGCTTTTGCTTGGGTAATCTCTTCCGGACGACTGGTGCGTGCTGCTGCTAAACGTGCTTCAGCTTGGCGTAAAGAAGCTAGTTGTTGGGCAACTTGAGCTTGCAGCTCCGAATTCTCCATCAAAGCTATTTCTTGCCCCTTCTGGACGCTAGAGCCCTGCTGGACGTACAGTTTTGCCAAAATACCCGCATTTTTGGGGCTAAGATTGACGCTTTGGCTAGGAACGACGGTGCCACTGGCTGTAATTCGTACCTGTATAGTTTCTGACTTGACAGGCACAGTTAGTTTATTGATGTCGATTTTAGGTGACGAGCGACTTAAAAGCAAATAACTGCCTGTGGAAGCAACCACCAGCCCAGTCGCGATTAAAGCCCACATCCAGCTATTGGGTTTTTTGGTTTTGCCAATGAGGGGTAGTTCCATCCCACCAATAAGAAACAGAAAAGGGAAACCACTCTGCCTCGCGGTTGAGCGATCGTTAGGGCTCCAATCTCTACGTTAACGAACTTTGTCGTATCACGCTTATAGCGATAAATCGGAGTAAAATGGGGTAAATCGGAGTAAATCGGTGTCGTGCTACCACGAATCCGACCGAAATGTTGACATCCCCACGTAAGCATTTGTATAATAATCGATAGTTCGAGCCAGCAAGCGTGGGCGTCTAGAGTCGCAGACTCATAAAAGAAGCTATAAAGTTTAGGAAGAAGGCATCAGAATTTTCCCCAAAAAGCCTGGATTGGTAACTTTCTAGGTGTTCAATCTGGCTGGTTCAGATTGTACTGGGCTTGGGTAGCCACACCCATTGCGTTCCTACTCCACTACGCTCCAACTGGTTGAGTCTACGACTCCCAAGACTGGTGGATGCGCTTACAGAGGAGCCGTTCGCGCAGCGTGCCGGAGGCAAAGAAAGTGAACAGTAATTTCGGATTTATTGCGTTTTACTACGTTTTACTCCGATTTACTGACTACTCTACTAGCTGTGGGTGGTTTGGCATAACTTCCGGCTCAATGATCGTACATAAAGCGTAGGGGCAATCCCCCTGTGGTTGCCCCCTATATATGATTCCACCGAACACTAGCAGGGCTTTTTCACCCTCATCCCCCAACCCCTTCTCCCATCAAGGGAGAAGGGGAGAAAGAGAAAACCATCCGACTCTCCTCCCCTCCTGGGAGGAGCGGGGGTGGGCTC
>CASBRB010000477.1 GCA_949127975.1 Oscillatoriales cyanobacterium PMM_0019
GCTCATAATTGTAGGTTGGGTTGAGGCACGAAACCCAACATTACCCCTGTAGGTTTATGTTGGGTTTCGCTATCGCTCAACCCAACCTACATCTGCTAAAGTCCTCACTACGAACCTGTTAAATCTTTATTCTTCTGATTCTGGAACGGGGAAAGTATCTCCCGATAAATAAGCTTTATAGTTTTTCTTAAAATAAAGCCACGATGTCATATCTTCTTGGTCTAGTTTTGCGCGTGGTGCATCTTTATACAAAGGAATACGAGTATTAATTTCATCTTGAAGTAATTGTGGTAATTCGGTAAAGCTGTTTACTTTGCTACCACAAGCACTGTAGATGAGATTGCCTGCCCTATCTCCCATCTTCATCCAGGGAAGCCAGGGACCAATCCGATCCCAACTAATGTTCATTTTAGAAACAGAGATTGTCTCTGGATTTAAAAGCTCATCAGTAGGAACTGTGAGTTTAAATAACTCTGCTGCTTGATAAATGGGATTAGGGCTATAATCAGTAAATTCTTTATCCTCAGCAAGCAGGTTAGGGTAGGTGGGAAATAAATCAAACACAAATGTACTAATGTCACCATCCACTTGTGCTGGAATACTTCGTTTAAAGTGACCTTGCACGGGATTATTGGCAACATGAACAACTGGCAGAAGTTCTCCTGTCCAGGGGTTTTCCCATCTGTGGATAATTTCACCTGTGGCTGTGTCAAGATAGTAAGTAAGTTCTCTGGAGGTAAAATCCCAGCTATTCTCTTGAGTGGCAATACATCGGCTAACACTCATTCCTACTATTTTGAAGAGATGCTTTTTTTTCTCGCCTGGTACAAAAGCATATATTGAACCCGCCCAGGTGAGAAATGTCGAACTGCCATCTAATGAGCTGCGAACCTTTACCCAGTCTCTAGCATCAAACTCTTGGGTTGTAGCCACCATCTACCATCCGCCTCACAATAATATATTGACAGTAAAATTTGGGAGAATCAGCAAAAATTATGGAAGCTAACACTCTAAGCTCATACACGGCTTTGGCACTGCAAGTGACTTGCCATGCAGTTAACTCGGCACGCTCGAGTCCGGAAGCGATCGCGCTCATCCATCAGTCTATCACCCGCCTAGAACAACAAATCGCTGCCAGTCTTGCTTTTATTGGCAGCGATTGTCGCTTGGTGGTACTTCCCGAATATTTTCTTACTGGTTTCCCAATGGAAGAGCCGCTTGGCTGTCTGGGCTGAGATTGACTTAGCTGCTTTGCGGCGATACCGTCGTCGCCCCGGCTTAAACAATCTGCTTTCTCGGCAGCGATTCGGTTCCCGCATGGGTACTGTCGCTCTGAAGCGGTTTATGCCCAAAAAAGCATTTTTGATTAAAATAGAAACGCAGCCCGATCGATGGTGGTTTAATATATAGGAGAACCGATGTATGACTACAACTATTAAACCTCAGCTTACCCTAGAGGAGTTTCTAAAACTTCCAGAAACTGAGCCTGCTTCAGAATTTATTGATGGAGAAATTATTCAAAAGCCCATGCCTCAAGGTGAACACAGTGTACTTCAAGGTAGATTCTGCAAATTTGTTAATCAAATTGCTGAAAGTCAGAAAATTGCTTATGCTTTTCCAGAGTTACGCTGCACCTTTGGCGGTAAATCAATTGTGCCTGATGTAGCAGTATTTCGTTGGGAAAGAATTCCCCTTCTACCATCGGGTAGAATTACTAATCGTTTTCAAATTCATCCCGATTGGGCGATTGAAATTATTTCTCCAGAGCAAAGCCAAACTAAAGTGCTTGCTAATCTACTGCATTGTTCCCGACATGGTACTGAGTTAGGATGGTTAATCGATCCAGATGAAGAAAGTATTTTAGGGGTATTTCCAGGGCAAAAAGTAGAGTTGTACACAGGTGCAACGAGCATACCTATTTTAAAGGGAATTGAGTTAGAATTAACAGTTGAAACAGTTTTTAGCTGGTTAAGCTTTAGTTAAGTTTACAAAGGATAATTTATCATGTCGAACATAAAAGAAGAAATGCCCGTACTTGCCCGACACGAGGGCGAATGGGTGGGTACATATATTTTAATCGATCTCGAAGGTAATATCCTCGACAAGCATAATTCCCACTTAATCTGCCAGTTTCCAGAAGACGCGCGATATCCCTATTACCAGATTAATAAGTATACCTGGTCTGACGGTAAGCATGAGGAGCATCAGTTTCCAGCCGCCTACCGGGATAAAAAGATCTGGTTTGACTTGGAGCGTATGCAAGGCAACGCCTGGGAGGCAGACGAGTCAACTATTATCCTGACTTTCAGTTATAAGGCAATGCCGGGCACGTACTTGTATGAAATGATCCAGATTAGTCCCTGCAATAACCATCGCGCTCGTACCTGGCACTGGTTCAAGGATGATCAAATCTTTAGACGTACCCTGATTCAAGAAGAACGGTTAAAATAATGTTTGTGGAAAAATAAAAATGACTAAGCTTATTAAAAGAGCTTTTTTAGAGGTAATAATTAGATGCACCATAACACTATGGAAGTTGCTCATCAAGCATTCGGGCACTTCACTCACGGGCTAGCGACAGGTGAGTGGGAGTTGTTTTTGGATATGCTCACCGATGATTTTACCTTCTGGTTTCCCCTAAAACCATACCTCGGCTTGAATGTTGGTAAACAAAAGGCTCGCGAATTTTTCCAGTATGTTTCGGAAACATTCAGCGAGGGAATAATAGTAACGTCGTTAGAGCGCGTCACCAGCAACGAAACTACAGTAGTTTTTGAGTTTCGGGATGAGGGACTACTGCGGGGCGAACCTTATAAGAATCGGCTAGCAGTTTCTTTTGATGTTCGCGAAGGCAAAATTTGTAGCTATCGCGAATATTTTGGTAGCGATGGCAAATCGAATTAAAAAATCAGCCCCTATATCAGCTTTTGAGCTGTTCTGAGAATCTGCCCTGCTAAAATAGCCGCACCGAAGCCATTATCAATATTTACTACGCCTACCCCAGCAGCACAAGAGTTGAGCATTGTCAATAAGGGGGCAAGACCGCCGAAACTAGCGCCATAACCGATACTGGTAGGAACGGCAATTACAGGACAATCGGCTAATCCAGCAACAACGCTCGGCAAAGCTCCTTCCATACCAGCAACGACAATCAGCACATTAGCCTCAGCCAATAACTTTCGGTGACTCAGTAGGCGGTGGATACCAGCAACGCCCACATCCCAGAGACGCAGCACCTGGAAGCCACAGAGAGTAGCAGTATAAGCTGCCTCTTCTGCCACAGGTAAATCTGCTGTGCCAGCAGAGATAATGACAATAGTGCCGGGATACTGGGGTAGTATCTTTTCAGAAATTATAGCACAAATTCGGGCAGTTGGGTAGTATTCTAGACCGACAACTTTTGGGAGCAACTGGGCATATACTTCTGGTTCAATGCGGGTTGCCATCACCACTGGATTGCGCTGCCGCATCGTCTCCATAATTTGAGCGATTTGATCGGGTGTTTTCCCTAATCCCCAAATTACCTCTGGAAACCCAGTCCGCAAACTCCTATGATGATCGAGTCGGGCAAAATCACCTACTGGCTCAAAGTCGAAGTGTTTGAGTTTTTCTAGGGCTTGGGCTGGGCTAATATTACCAGCAGCAACGGTTTCTAATAGGGCTTGCAAAGCTTCAGGTTGAGTCATTTTAAAGTATGGAGTATGAGGACAATGAGGACTAAAGTCCTCACTACAAACCAGGCAAGTTCGTAGGGGCAAACCCACCCCAACCC
>CASBRB010000478.1 GCA_949127975.1 Oscillatoriales cyanobacterium PMM_0019
GCCGATCGCACTTCGACAGATATTTGTTCGACGCTAGGCAACTCTAAACAATAGCCTGCACCGTAGACGGTTTTAATATATCGAGGATGACGAGGATCTGGTTCTAACTTAGTTCTGAGATGTCGAATATGCACCCGAATAGTTTCAATGTCATCATCTGGATCGTATCCCCAGACTTCTTTGAGTATTTCACTAGGAGAAATTGTCTGCCCGTGCCGTTGGAGTAAACAGTGAAGTAGCTCAAACTCCAGATGAGTTAATTTAACTGTCTGGTGGAACCAGTTAGCTTCAAACCTTTCTGGCACCAGAGTCAAAGGTCCATAACTTAAAATTTCAGTATGTTTAGCTGCTTGGGGAATGCGGTCTGTACGTCGCAGCAATGCCCTTACTCGTGCGAGCATTTCTACGACTTCAAACGGTTTTGTCAGGTAATCGTCGGCACCAGCATTAAAACCTTCCACCTTTTCATGTGTTTGTCCCAGAGCCGTTAACATTAACACCGGAATATCGGCGGTGCGCTCATCCCGCCGCAGACGCTGGCAGACGGTAAAGCCGTCGAGCTTGGGCAGCATCACGTCAAGAATAACCAAGTCCGGCAGCATTTGCATTGCCAGCGCCTGACCTTTAATGCCATCAGGTGCCTGGGTAACTTCGTAGCCACTCATCTCCAGATTGATCGCGATTAATTCTGCGATCGCTGAGTCGTCGTCGATCACGAGTATCCTGGGCATTAGTTAAGGGTTTCACTGGTAGGGTTTTTTTTAAAAGGTTCAATAAGAACCTCGATCAGAAATAAATATTCCTGTACAAATTATACGCAATGCTTCTCAATTTTAACCCGCTTAAGTCAGAGCTTACCCAAAATGTAGGTAATTTTTAACAATTCTCCAGCGAATATAGTAGATAGCTTTGTTAAACCGGGGTAGTGTCAAGAAAGTCTTGCTGTGGTAGTCTCCGGTGGTGAGTGATTAGAATCAAATAAAGAATGCATTATTCTGGCTACAGTCCGCCGCCTTGGCTGAGAAACGGTCTAACAATGACTCTCTACACCGCTCTGGTAGCTAGTAGGGAGTGGGAAAAAACTACCGTGTACCCGGAGCCTGAGTACCAGGAGACAATTTTTGTCGGTGCAGGAGGCGTACCGATTTTTGGTATTGTGGCTATCCCCAAACACCCTCGCGGCACCATTGTCGGCACTTATGGGATTACAGGCTCTCTAGATAACCAATGGTTTCTGAAACTACTAGGGCGCAAGGCATATGCTGCTGGCTATGCAGTGGTTTTGTTTGACTGGCGGGCTCACGGCAAAACGGCAGAGTTGTCTCCAACTTTGACTTCTGATGGGTTGTATGAAGGAGAAGATTTTGTCCGCATTGCAGCGCAAGCTTGTGGAATGGGTTGCCCTCCCCTGGTTTGGTTTACTGGGTATTCTCTGGGTGGGCAACTGGCGCTATGGGCTAACAAGGCGGCACAGGATCTAACTAGGGGAAGCGAGGATCTAGGGTTGCACTTCAGCGACATTGGGGGGGCGGCGGTAATTTGTCCGAGTCTGGATTCAAACCGTTCTCTTTCCTTCTTAGTCCGCCATCCCGTAGGTAAGCATTTGGAAAAGGCGATAGCGCGGGAACTGAAAAAATTGGCAAGGCGTGTTTATCAAGCTCACCCAGAGGCTCTAGATCCCACGGCAATCGATCGAGCTAACAGCATTTGGGGTTTTGATCGGGAGCTTGTGATCGATAAGTTGGGCTTTCCATCTGTAGAAGCGTATTATGATGCTAGCAGCGGTTTAAACTTGTTGCCTCACCTGGAAAAACCGACTCTGATAATATACGCCGCCGATGACCCCATGTTCGATCCGACGATTGTGCCTGACTTACAAGCGGCGTGTGAGGGCAATCCTAGCATAGAGCTGGTGCTGACTCGTTATGGCGGTCATGTGGGGTATATCAGTAGTTTAGCTAGTCAGCGGATTGCTGGCGATCCCGATCCTTGGTGGGCTTGGAATAGAATATTAGAGTGGTGCGATCGGCAATAATAGGTATCATGGCTACTAATGTTGGCATTCAGGATCTAAGGTAAGTCATGACTTCTTGGCGCGATCGCTTTAATAAGCTCGGTGGCAAAACTCGATATGTCGTCTCTCGTTTGTTTATCCATTTAGCAGGTGCAGAAGTTGCTCCTCTGTTGGGCATTCTCAATCGCGCTGCACGGCAAGCTGTCGAAGCAGATGGAGATATGGACGTCTTGGGAAAAGGTCTGGTGGAAATTTGCCAGAATCTGTTACAATATGATACCTATTGGCAATCTGCTGCTAATGAGGGCGATGTTTTCTGGGATGAAGGGGAAGCCGCAGATTTCGTCAATGAATTGTTTACCGACTCAGCCTCACGTTACCTGAGCGAACCCAACTTCACTGAAGTCCAGGACGATCAACCTTTGTCGTTGCCTGTCACTCGTAACTTGATTGTTATGATTACAGTAGCGTTTGTTGGTGAAGTACCGGAACTGGAAACTGACCTAAGCAACATAAGTGCCCTGAAAGCTGGCTTGAAAATCTTGATTAATCTGTACTATCAACAAAAATTAAAAGCTATTCAGGTTCACTTTTCACCAGCTAAGTTTGGTGATGAACTAACCGACGATCAACTGTTGCTTAATTTTTCAGAACTAATTCCTCTTTAGGAGTCTAGAGTCAGGATAAAATTTGTTGGTAATTTGTAAAGGTCATCATTTTTTATGTGGCGTAAATTGGCAATCATTTTAATCTCGCTGAATTTGTGTTGGACTACCTTAGCCTGTAGTTCCCCTCACTCAAATCAATATCAAAATCAGAACCTCAATAGACCAATCGTGAATCAAGCGGCTCATAGCCGATTGCCTGATGGAAAATATCCAGTACAACAAGCAACATACGATGATGGTACTGGAGACTACAGCTTACTATTGCTCAATACCCCAGCGGGCACTTCCTCTGATTTTCGTACTGATAATTTGCAAATGGCTAGGTTGACAGATGCAGAAATTGCCGCAGGTGAAAAAACTTATCTCCAGATTAATAATAGTCAACCAGTTATGCACTTGACTGAGGATTTCAAAATTGCATACGTTCACACAGTTACCCAAACCCAAACTAACCCGCAAACAGGGCAACCACAAACGGTAGTAGTGCGTCGGGAAAATAGCTTCTGGGCTCCTTTTGCTGGAGCTTTAGCAGGTCAAGCGCTGGGCAGTTTGTTGTTTACGCCCCGATACTATGTGCCACCAGTGTATCAATCAGGCATCCCCTTGACAGGTTTCGGGGGGCATGGTACAAGCTATAGCCAAGCAGTTGAGCAGTACCAAACTCGCTATAAGAGTCCGCCACCCGCTACGATCAATCGTACTAAATTGCGCACGACTGGTCGTATTACCTCACCTTCATCATCGGCTCCACTGAGGAATGAGTCTAAAGTGCCGCCAGACAGTAGTCGGGCTACAGGCAAGGGTTACGGTGGCAGCACTCTGCAACCGTCTGGTAAGTCTGCTCCCAGTCGAGTTAATAGCCCAAGTAGTTTTGGTAGTGGTGGGCGATCAAAGAGTGGAAGTAGAAGCTCGTTCGGCAGCGGTAGACGTCGCTAAAACTTTTGGATAATTGATTTAAGAGTAGGGAGTCAGGAGTCAGGAGCCAGGAGCCAGGAGATGGATAAATGGTTTTTAAGAGTAGGGAGCCAGGAGCCAGGAGCCAGGAGCCAGGAGATGGATAAATGGTTTTTAAGACCCCCAGTAAATCGAAGATAAACTCGTCTTCAATTAATGGCAGCGATGCCCCACAAAGAAACTCCTGACTCCTGACTCCCTACTCAGACCGCCTGACTCCTGACTCCTGTTCAACGGCTTTTCTTCAATCCAAAAATTTTCGGTCAATAAGGGGCAGTTTATTTTTTTCACTAGAGGCAGAACTTAAATGCTTAAAGGCAGTGACATCATCGGTAAGCCAATTTTTGCCTACGACACGGGGCAGCAAATTGAAAAAATCGAAGACTTGATTTTTGACCATAAAAGTAATCATATTCTAGGCTTTTTAGTAGCTGAAAAAACCTGGATTAGCAGCGCCAAGGTAATACCACTACAGGACATCCACGCTATTGGTCCAGATGCTGTGATTGCTAAATGGAAGTATGCGGTGGTGCCTGCAAGAAAATTGCCTGACATTAAAAAGATCCTCAATCGGAACAAAGTCTTGGCAGGTACCAAACTGATGACCACAGATGGTCGCAATTTGGGTACAATGGTTGACCTGTACTTTGACGAACGCACCGGCAAAATTGAGGGCTATGAAGTTACAGGAGGTATATTTGCTGATGCTGTTTCTGGACGGGCATTTGTTCCAGCACCGAAAACGCTAAAAGTTGGTGTCGATGTGGCGTTTGTGCCCCCTGAAATTGCTGACTTGATGGCAGAACAATTTAGAAGTATTAAGGATCAAAATCAGCTTAGCGTTGCCAGCCCGAACCAAGCAGTTTCCGGATCTACCCCTGTTTTTCAGGAAATTGAGCAGGGTAATATGACAGCAGGTGGTAAAGTTCAACAGCAGCTACAGCTTACCCAAGAGACATGGCAATGGCAACAGAGTTCACAAATCTCTGCCCAAAAACAGCAAGAGTTTACACCAACTGCTGAATCGAGACTCCAAGAAGTCAAACCTCGTAATCCAGATGCGCTGAGTAATACCATTATTGACCCTGTTGAGCAAAAAGCTTTCGTGATCGACAAAACAGTCGATCGGACTGTGATTACCCCTGAGGGTACACCATTAGTTCTGCAAGGTCAGCTAGTGACTCTTTCAGACGTAGAAGCAGCTATGCGTTGGGGAATTTTAAATCAGCTTTACATGGCTACAGGTGGTAACGTACCAGCTCAAAGCAACAGCATACAGCAACAAGTGGGGCAAACATCGGGTGAAAACCTTCAAGAATTTACCCAAACAACTAGCGAAAACCTGCCCAACGAAACTGTCAATGACCAAGTGAATGATAGTAAAATTGAACAAACCAGAGGACGACGAGTGCAGGAGGCTGTGCGCACGGAATCAGGCTTATGGATCGCAGCTTTGGGGCAGATTGTTACCGACAGAGTGATTGAACGGGCAACAACGTATCACAAAGAGCAAGAATTAATCACAGCGGTGGGTTTGATAAATGATGAACCAACTACAGCCAACAATAATAGTCAACTAACCACACCAGTTAGTCAGCAGCAAACATCTGCCTCTCCTAACGATAAACAGGTTGCTGATGGTGTTGTTCCAGCCAAAAAAGAAGCTTACGACCTCTGGGGGCGGCTGAGAAAAACGGTGAGCGATATGCAAGTACGCAGTCCTCAAATCAGTGAGGAACAACTCATCAAAGCAGCACTGGGACGCCCTGTTAATAGGGTGATTTTGGATAAGGAAGACATTGTCATCCTAGATGTAGGTGAACTGATTACGAATAAAGCAATTGAAAAAGCTAAGCAAGCTGAGGTTCTCGATATCTTGCTGGATTCAGTTGATGCTCGCACGGCGGAAATATCAACTGCTAACAGGCGGACTTAGATGGTCGATCGATTTTGTCTGTGCTAGCTTTTGTAGGCTCAGTTAGCTTTCTTCGTAACTGAGCGAAAACCTTTGAGCTAAAGCGAAACTGAAACAGAGGCTAGTTCAAGAGAATCAATGAGCAATTTTTATAGGCTGATGGCTCCAATCGAAAGGTAAAAAAATATGCGATCTCATTAATCGACTACTGCTAAAGCCCTGGAAACGAGCGCAATGCCCAAGCGCAGGCTAACTTAGTTGAGGATTTGCTAGATATTCCGCGGATTATGCACGGTAAAATTTGTTTGCAAATCTGCCCAGTCAATTTGCTGTCTGCGATCGAGGCTGCTATTAATTCTGTGCAGCCAGCGGCTAACGGCAGAGCCGAAAAGAGTCCGTTCCCAGGCAGAGCCTGGGAACGAGCAAAGGATAAGGGGGGTATTTAACCCGGATTTGGTAAAAGGAGGATTACTAAAAAGGGTAGGTCATTCTTGACCCACCCCATCGAACCTACTAAGTGCTAGCCTTAAGCAAACAAGTAAGCTTGAGCAAACTTATGGCAATTTCTTGGTTTTATCAATGACGTTGTAACCTTGAGCATCACGACGGATCTGCTCTTGATCTTCAACAGTGTCGATTTGAACTTCTTTATGAATGTTTAGCTTAACGCCCTGATTCTCAGATGGCTTGATATCGGATGCTACACCCTGTATATGCGACTTTGTCTTATCAGCAGCACCCTTAACTGAGTCCGCTACACCTTGCAGATGGGGCTTGACATCCTCCACCGTACCCCTCACTGAGTCAGCTACACCTTTTACATGGGGTTTGACTTCTTCCACCGTACCCCTCACTGAATCAGCTGCTGCTTTTACATGGGGCTTGACTTCTTCCACCGTACCCCTGACTGAATCGGCTGCTGCTTTTACATGGGGCTTGACATCCTCCACCGTACCCTTCACTGAATCAGCTACACCTTGCAGATGAGGCTTGACATCCTCAACTGCACCCTTGACTGAGTCCGCGACGCCTTTTACATGGGGCTTGACATCCTCAACGGCATTCTGTACTGAGTTCGCTATCCGTTCTGCCGAAGGTTTAACCTCTGATGCGGCACGCCCGATTGAGTCTGCTGCACGTTCTACCGCTGGCTTGACACCCTGAACTGCATCTATTACGGAGGGCTTGACATCCTCAACTGCACCCTTAACTGAGTCCGCTACACGTTCCATCGATGGTCTCACACCCTCAACTGCATTTACTACAGAGGGCTTGGCATCGTGAACAGTATCCTTGACTGCGTCTACTACACCGACTACAGAGGACTTGGTATCGTGAACAGTATCCTTGACTGCGTCTATTACACCGACTACTGAGGGATTGGCATCGTGAACAGTATCCTTGACTGCGTCTATTACACCGACTACTGAGGGCTTGATATCCTCAGCTGTCTGCTTTGCTGTATCCCCTAGACGGTCTACATTTTCGTTAACAGTCCCAGCTACACTCTTGACTGCGTCCACTAGCCCGTCTGCCGTGCGGTTAACAGTCTCAGCTGTACCCTTTCCAGCCAAAGCGCCACCTACTGCGCCCACTACAGCACCAATGACTCCTCCCGATCGGGCACCGATTACAGCACCAATCGCTGCTCCAGCTAATCCAGCACCCATGCCTGAACCTGATTTCTCAGCGTCGTGATGCTCCGTAATGGCTTGATCGTTTTCGTCATACTTATCGATGGCTCCTGGATGAGTGCCGGGTTGACCAGAAATAGGGTCAATATTTTCCTCGTGCCGATGTGAAGGCTGCTTGTGCTCAGTCATATAACTCTTTATCCTCTCTAAATTTATTGGTCGATCGTCTTGGCTAATATTTCAACTCTCTTCAGCAAAGTTACTTACCTAAGAGAGCTATTTATGAAACCTTGCGCCTACCTTAGGTAATCAGGAACTGGGGTAGCCCATCAAAAGTCCGCACTGTCTACAGTCAATTTTTTTATTGCGCCCTCTAGGCCTCTGAGGTTGCTTTTCTACAAAGTAGAGCTATAATCCACAACGGCTTACCCCCCATCTGGTGCTTGCTGTTATCTATAGTTAATCTAACAGCCACAGGCAAAGACTTACACCGATCCAGAGGGAGAGATAGTTAAACACCATTATCTCTCGGTGGTTGTATTTAAAACTTTTTGGAGTATGGAGTACTTTCCTCCATTCTATAGACAGAGATAGACAAGGATAGTCTATAATGGAGTTATGAAATTACCAGATTATGCAAAGGAACTAGGAATTAGTTACAAGACTGCTTGGCGATGGTGGAAAGCTGGTAAGCTACCACATCCAGCACGCCAGACAGAAACTGGAATGGTAATTGTGGATTACCAGAGAGCTGAACCGATTAGGACAAGTAACAGGGCAGCAATTTATGGGAGGATCTCGTCATCTGAAAACAAAGACGATCTAGAGCGACAAACAGAAAGGTTAATTCAGTACAGCATCGCTAAAGGCTATCAGGTCGTAAAAGTGGTGAAGGAGGTCGGTAGCGGCTTGAATGATAACCGCAAGAAACTAGAGCAATTATTGGTTGACGACGGTTATGACATTCTTGTGGTAGAGCATAAAGATCGTTTGGCTCGGTTTGGAGTAAACTACATCGATGTGCTCTTACGCAAGTTGGGAATAAAGCTCGAAATTGTTAACTTGGCGGAAAACGGTAAAGATGAACTGATGCAAGATTTGGTTGCCATAATCACATTATTTGCAGCACGCCTTTATGGTCAACGTGCAGCAAAACGCCAAACAGAAAAGATTATATCTGAGTTGCTCCAATGGAGCGATCGCAATGAAACAAGTTGAGGAAACTATACTAACCTGTAAGGACTTTAGTGCTTACTACTAACCTTTGTGGAACTTCAATCAAATCGCTTGTAATTTTACCAGCGCTTTAGCTAGATAATCGTATTGCTCCAGGGTATTGTACAACTGAGCGGAAATGCGCAGCAGATTTAGGTGTGGAAATGGTGAAGGCATCATCGGCACTTCAATCCCGAAATCCTTCAATAGCAAATCCTGTAATAAGGGCAATCCTGATGATTGCTGTTGCTGGTACAAAGGCGAATCCCCAGGTAAAGGCAAAACTGCTATGGCACCAATCATCTCATCGGGACATGGTGGCAATATCCCCAACTGCTGGCAAAGTAGCTGCCTCGCTGCCAATGCCATTGTCCGGTTTGCTGCCATCAACTCTAACCATCCCCCAGGAAGCAGTGAACCCATGAACCGGATTGCTTCTGCTACGCACAGATAAGCTGTGGGATCGTCAGTTCCCATCCAGTCAAATTCTAGTTGAAAGCGCGATCGCTCGGTACGCGGTGAGTTAGCACCATGACTAATCGTGAGCGGACGTATTTCTGACTGCTTATCCCGTCGCACATACAAAAACCCTGCTCCCTTTGGCGCACATAACCACTTGTGACAATTACCTGTATAATAAGTTGAATTAATTTCCCGCAAATTTAGGGGGAGCATACCGGGGGCATGGGCACCGTCAACTAACGTATCTATCCCACGCTCTGTTAGCAGGCTCACCAACTGCTGTAAGGGAAATACTAGCCCTGTCTGACTGGTAACATGATCTACCAGCGCCAGCCTGGTGTAGGGTGAAACTTTTTCTAATACTGCCTGGATTACTTGTAGAGGTGAGTCAATCGGGAAAGGAATGTTCGCCACTACCACCCGCGCCCCGGTGCGACTGGCAACGAAATTCAGGGCATTGCGACAGGCGTTATATTCGTGATTGGTTGTTAGTAACTCGTCATCTGGCTTTAGAGAGAGCGATCGCAACACTGCATTTATACCCGTCGTCGCATTAGGCACAAACGCCAAATCAGCGCTATCAGCACCAACGAACTCGGCAAGCTCACTCCGCGCCGCGTCTAGCAGAACTTCCAAATCTCGTGTAAAAAAGCTCATCGGTTGCCGCTCCAACCTGGAGCGCAGGCGTTGTTGTGCTGCCATCACCGCTAGAGGGCAAGCACCGAACGCCCCATGATTGAGATATATTACTTCGGGGTCAAGAGCCCACAACTTCTGGAATTGTGACGTAGGGACGGTGCCCCCGTTCCCGCCCTGCATTTTCATGCTTCATCCTGCATAATTTACCTTTCTTAACTCCCCAGGCAAGATTCGAACTTGCGACCAATCGGTTAACAGCCGATCGCTCTACCACTGAGCTACTGAGGAATGTCTTCTTGCTCTTGGCTACATTTCCTATATTAACGGTAACAGATCGAATTTGGCAACCCCCTGGGAAAAATTTTTTTAACAAATTTCCTAAATGAGACAGTACTGTCGCAGACTGGGTATATGTAGGGGTTTGAGCAGGGGGATTGCCCCTACTAACCGCTATATGTAGTGGCAGTGCGTAAGTACTGAAGCATATATAGTACTGTGGCAGACTGAGCATATGTAGGGGCAACCACAGGGGGATTGCCCCTACCACCCGCTATATGTAGTGGCAGTGCGTAAGTACTGTGGTTGTGGAGTTTAAGCCGAGAGCGTTGAGTCTTCAGTCATTTTACTAGATAGCCAAAAATTGGAGTAAATTGGAGTAAATCGGTATAAATCGGCGTCATGCTACTACTCAGACGACCAAGGTGTTGACATTCCCACGTAAACAGTTGTATTATAGTTGACAGATCGAGCCAGAAGCTAGGGCTTCTTATGTCGCTGACAAATAACAGAAGTTATAAAGTTTAGGAAGTTGGCTTGAAATTTTCCCCAAAAAAAGCCTAGATTGGTAACTTTCTAGGTGTGCAATCTGGCTGGTTCAGGTTGTACTGGGCTCGGGTAGCCTGCCCAAAGGTTCCTACTCCACTACGCTCCAACTGGTTGAGTCTACGACTCCCAAGACTGGTAGATGCGCTTACAGAGGAGCCGAAGAAAGTGAACGGTGATTTCGGATTTATTACGTTTTACTCCGTTTTACCGACTACTCTTACGGGTAGAGCCTTTTTTCACTTCTCGTTGTAGTACTTTCCCGACACCTAAAGCACCGAATAGCAGGATACCCCACCCGGCAGAAGGTTCGGGGATGGCGCTGATGGCGCTGTTGGCGCTGTCTGCTACTATCTTATCAGCGGCAGTGGTTGGATGGATGCCATCCCAAAACAAATATTGGTTCGGGGTAGTACATCCAACTAATAGGCAACCATTGGTGACATTGGTAAACCCATATTGTGCCGGATTGTTGATGACTTGATTAAATACGGAATTAACATCGAAGGGGATAATCC
>CASBRB010000479.1 GCA_949127975.1 Oscillatoriales cyanobacterium PMM_0019
ACTTGCCGTTACGCCAAACTATTGTACAAGTTGTCGGAGTTCCCCACAGTCTAGCACTACCCCTCATCTGGATTGAACCAATTTTGTCCAATTCCAGATAACCATTATCTCCGATTGAATGACATTTCCAACTTTGCTTATCTGGATATGTCCAACCTGAATAATGTCTGATGGATTTATATCTAGGTTTCTTGCTTAACCCTTTAAACCAACGTTGAAACGCATAATCCACGCGCTTTAACGTTGCTTGCAAGGCATGAGCGCCTATTTCTTTATATTCAGGCCAAACCTCCTTAAATGCTGGTAAACAATTCTGTTGTTCAAAGTAATCAACTGCATGATTGAACTTTTGATACTGGGTAAAGCGGTTATAGATGGCAGCGTTATAAAGCTCCTTATGCATCCGCCGATGGTAGTAGAGCGTCTTCTCTACTGCCTTGGTGGGATACAACCTGAATGTTATACGCCTTGTTGCCATCTGCATCACTCTATTCACAACAACATACTATAATGATAGTCGTTCAGGTATAGGATGTCAAGATGCAACCGCGAAAAGGTTCACATTCTGTTTTTAGCGTTCACCTGCATATGGTATTTGTCACCAAGTACAGGCGCAAGGTACTGACAGCGGCTATGTTAGATAGAATGTCGGAGATCTTTGCTCACGTCTGCATCAAAACCAAGTGTCGTCTTACCGAATTTAATGGCGAAGCAGACCACGTTCATCTGTTGGTAGATTTTCATCCAGATAATAACCTTTCTGCCCTGATTGGTAGTTTAAAATCCGCATCTAGCAGGATATAAGAGCAGGAATTTGCTATAGAACTCGCAAAAACATATCGCAACCAACCCGTTTTCTGGTCTGGATCTTACTATGTAGCCTCAACTGGTGGCGCACCAATCGAAAAGGTAAAGCAGTATATAAAATCCCAGGAATCACCCAAAGAGTGATTGGAAAAATCAGGGGCTTGCGCACCCTAATTTTTCCCGCTATCCTTCCCCACCTTTAAGAAGGTGGGGACAGCCGCGCTACGTTCTTCGGTTGGTTCCACGAGTTCCGAGTTTAGCCTTGCCTTAGATATATTACAATCTCAGTTGAGTCACAGCGATTTTACCTGAAAAGCAGACATCAACATCAGTGCCGGGGGAACGGTGGCGCAAGGCATATTCTCCCACATATTTAAATTCATTTCCCTCAACTTGGTAATTTACTGGCAACGGGTGCGTAGATGGTTGACAAAACACCACTTCGGGATCGGGATCTCCTGGTAGTAGATGGGGCAGATTCACATTCCAGTAGGTTCCAGGCTCTACTGGGCGGTTGAGTAAGTTAGCTAATACCCCAGCAGTCCACCGTGCTGCCACATCCCAATCAATATTAAGTTTGCCTTTGCGATAGTGAGAGATGGCAATTCCTGGAATACCGTGCATTGCTGCCTCGCGCACAGCGGCAACGGTGCCGGAGATATAAACATCAACACCCATGTTGCCGCCAGCGTTGATACCAGAAAGCACAAATTTGACATCGGGGCACAGATGTGATATTGCAAGTCGGGCGCAATCAGCGGGGGTGCCATCAACGGCATATTCAACTTCCGAGCGCTGCTGGATGTGAATAGGTGTAGTTGTGGTAACTTGGTGTCCACACCCCGATAAATGATCTTTGGGTGCGACAATTACACCATTACCGTTGATAGCTTTCTGGAGCGCCCGGATTCCAGGGGCATCTATTCCATCGTCGTTAGTTAATATCAGTGTCATTTGTCCTCATTTGGTACGAGCTTAACCTATAATACCGAGTCCTGATTAATTAACATTTCTGATTACCTAAAAAAGTTCGGGAGTGTGAAAGCTCCCGTGTTAAAACCTGTGGATGAAACACGGCTTAGGCGAATTAATTCGCCGTCAAGGCTTGACAAACTTACTAGCAATAGTTTACCGTAGAACTAAGTCGAGTGTAAGGTTTATGTCTACAACCATCCTAGAGTTTAAGGTTAAAGGCAAAAAAGAGCAGTTCGTCACTATAAAAGAGGCGATCCGAACTGCTCTTTTTGTTAGAAACAAATGCCTTAGACTCTGGATGGATGGTAAAGGCGTTAACCAGTAGAATTTAAGTACATACTGCAAGGTCTTAGCTGTTAGTTAGCCGTGCAGACGGGTATTATTGCCAGTTCGTAATTCAGATAGACGCGCCCAAAATTGAATCGAAGCTACCCACCCCTAACCCCTCCCAGGAGGGGAGAGCTGTTGGGTTGGATGTTGGATTAGCAGCGTTTTACACTGATTCGACTGGGGTAAGTTCGTAATTGTCAGTTCCAATACAAGGAGTATATCTCATCATGAAAAATATTTGCCAAACAATGTGTACTGTCGTAGCGATCGGTACTGCCCTCTCTAGTACTCTAATGGTTGAGGCACCGAAAGCTCAGGCAGCATCAATTGCAATCAACAATGCAAATTTTAGTAATCCTGTTCTTGCTCCCGGGCAGCATACCGATCAGTTGAATTCAACAGGTATTGTTAGCAACCCCCCGGTTCCTGGTTGGACCATATACGATCCAAGTGGCGTCATTGCTAGTGCCAATACCACCACTAATTCAGACCTAGTTGGTGTAGGAAATCCTTTACCCGCCGCATTAAATGTGCCGCCTCCAGGTAATGTAGCATTGTTTTATTTGCCTGACGTCAATAAAGGTGTTGTTGGCTTAAGTCAAACACTGACAAGCTCCTTACAAGCTAATACAAATTATACGTTGAAAGCTGTTTTTGATAATCTCAAACCATTCACTTTATCAAATGGTTTTACTGTTCCCTATGGCGGTTTTCCTGGCTATCGGTTGGAACTATTAGCTGGAGGAAATGTAATTGCTGCAGACAATAACTCAGTCTCTGTACCAGATGGAGCTTTGGGTACGTCAGTAGTATCTTATTCAGCTTTAGCCAACGATCCAAACCTAGGAAAGCCCCTTCAAGTCCGATTCATCGACCTTAACAGCGCTCCTGGTCTAGAAGTTGATTTTACGAATGTGAGTTTAACGGCAACTGCCATTCCAGAATCTACTTCTACATTAGGTTTACTAGCGTTTGGCGCAGTTTCAGCCCTCAGGAGAAAGTTAGCAGACTAATCCTCACGACGAGAGAGCGGGGAGTGTCAACCGGAAGTTGATAAAGTATCATTGAGGAATTAATGCCATGAAGACCATTGTTTTAAAATCCTTCAGACCGATCGCAAGTCTATGTGTAGCCGCAGTGGCTATCCTTTCAACGGCGAGTGCAAGTAAAGCTGTGACAGTCGCCTATCAATTTTACCATGAGAATGCTCCTAATCCTGCTTATCCAGATGTATACTTTTGTTCTCCGCCACCAGCTACCGATCTAAATGCTTTCGGACCAATTTCTCAATGTAACACCCCCCTAATTCGCTTCCTGGTTTAGTTTCAATCCCTCCCTTGGGTTCAACATCATCGGTAACTATTATATCCAACACCCAAAATGCCTACAACGACACTCCATATGCAATTACCAGTCACAAATATATTTCCACCGATCCGAATTTGACGTTTGATGTTGCCAACTTTAAATCTGATATTTGGAGCCAGATAACACAGGGGTCAGATGGGAGCGTGCTTTTGACTGGTGGTGCAGTTGCTCCACATAGTTGGTATCTTCTTTCCAAGCAGTTTGCCAATGTACCTCCACAGACGACGGCGACTTCATACCAGGCTACATTTACATTTTCTGTTGTTCCTGAACCGTCTGCTGCCTTAAGCCTATTAGTATTTGGTACTTTTGGTGCAGGTTTATTAGTCAAACGTCAAGTAGTACGAAAGTAAAGGAGGAATGAACAGGGGAATTTCCCCCTGCCAAAACCGGAATTTACCCTTGAGACGAGCAGAGTTAATGAAAGATCCGCATAATATAAAATTACGCGGCTAACTTTCAGAAAAAATTTTAAGCATGTTCAGCAAAATTTTTAGAGGGAATTATTCAGCCCTTATCAATTGGAGTTTCTCACTCTCTCAGCAAGCCCTAACTATGAAAATCTAGTTATTTAGAGGGTTTTAACTTTTTCCTGAGAACTGAGACTGCGCCAAATGTGCCAACTGCTAGTAAACCTAATATAGAATTAGGCTCGGGAACGGCTGTTGCTGTTAAAGTTACATTATCAATTGTAATTTGCCGGCCAGGATTGATATTAAGGTCGATTAGTCGGATTTGGAGGGGCTTTCCTAAGTTTGGATCGTTGGCTGAAGCTGTATAAGATACTACTGATGTGCCATAAAATCCGTCGGCTGGATTGATAGTGTTATTGTCTGAGGCAATTACATTTCCTCCAGCTAATAGCTGCACCTGATAGCCAGGAAACCCATCATGGTTATTAAAAACAACACCAGGTACATGAAAAGTTTGGGTATTCCCAACGCTAGCTTTCAAGGTATAATTGGTGTTAGCAGTTAAAGAGTTTGTTAGTGTTTGGCTTAACCCGAAACTGCCACTTCCAGGCGGCAGATAACCGCTATCAAATATTGCTACATTTTTTCCTTCCGGGGGTGGAGTATTAAATGCGGCGGGAATAGGATTAAATACACCATAGAATGGAAAGTTTCCCTTACTATTGAATTGGGAATTAGCAATGATGTTATTTGGATCGTATACTTGCCAACCAGGAACTGGAGGGTTGGCATTAGGAAAGTGGAAAAAATTAAACGGATCGGTAAATGTACCCTGAGGAACAGAAGGATTTTCAAACCCTGGATTTTGAATTGTCAGCGATACTGCTCGAGCTTTGGGTGCCTGAATCAATACAGCACTAGAGAGGGTAGCACTGGCTACTGCGATCGTCAGGATTGTTTTGAAGATGTTTTTCATGACTGGGGGTATTCCTCATTTGAATTGACCATGATTAACTCAACCAGGCTACCAGCCTAAAACGGGACAGTTTTGAGGCAGGGGGCTTTCTTGCAGGGGGCAAGAGAGTTTGATGATTTTTACCTTATCCCGCCTTACGTTGGTAGCCCTCAACCAACAACTTTTTCGCTAGTTGCTTTAGAAGAAGTATCGACTTCACTATACATCGATCGCGTTCTAACTGTCAAGTAATACCAAATCCGGGTTAAATACCCCCCTTATGCCGAAGTTCCCCCGCAAAGCGGGGGAACTCGGCTTGAAACCATTATCCAGATGGACTTTCTAGGTTTTGGTTAGTCTGCTTACAGAACTACACGTTGGAACGGGTAAAGGGCATTCTCAGCGGGGAAGATATGCGCCGAAAGACTGTAAGATGGAAAAATGACTAGAACTGCACAACTACAACCCCACTTGAGCGATTCGGAACTGAAAAATCGCTATTGGCAGGCAACTGACCTTAAAAAAAAAGAGGTTCAAAAAGAAACGCCCTACTCATGCTTTGTTAAATAGTCAAGAATTGTCAGAAGTACAATTAGCTTTAAAGTCAAGCCCACCAGATATAGGGATATGGACTACACAGCCGGGAGAGCCAATTAGGATTGCTATAAAATAATAAATTATGAGAGGGAGTGAAAGAAAAAGCTGATGAAAGTAGCTGTTTTTAGTACCAAATCCTACGATCGCCAGTTTCTGGAAGCGGCTAATTCAGAACACAAACACGAGCTGGTGTTTTTTGAGCCCCGCTTGACATTTGAGACGAATGTTTTAGCGTCGGGTTTTCCAGCAGTGTGTTCGTTTGTGAACGATCTGCTGGATAAGCAGACGTTGGGCGCGATCGCTTCTGGAGGAACTCAATTAATTGCCTTGCGATCGGCTGGATACAACCACGTAG
>CASBRB010000480.1 GCA_949127975.1 Oscillatoriales cyanobacterium PMM_0019
ATATCTTTCCTGAACAATCATGTCTAATTCTTCAGCGAGTTCATTAGGGTTTTCCCATCCCTCAGCTAAATTTGCAAGTCCACCTCCTTGACGAGCTGCACGAATCCGTTGTAGTTGTTGCAAATCTTCAAAACTGACAATTGCCGCCACAGGCTTACCGTAACGAGTAATCATTACATAACCATCTTGCAAAGCTGACTCTACACACTCTGAAAAGTGTGCTTCAACTTCTGCGACTGATAAAGCTTTAGCCATAATTTTCCTACTCCTTTTTTACCATTAAGATTTTCTATTACCTCTTTACCACCCATAGCCTACTACCCCTTCACTACTAGAAGAATTTTTAGCACCAAAGGGAGGAAGTAGGTTATACTGACCATCATAACGCCAGCAGGCTAAAAATATCAACAATAACTCTCGCGTCTTTGTAGCGATTGGCGAAATGCAATCCTGATGCTAGCAAATTCCTGGCCCAACAGGAGAGAGGGGAGTAAAAAGAATTGTACAAGTGATTTAGGGTCGCTATATAGCGGTTCGTAGGGGCAATCCCCCTGTGGTTGCCCCTATATATGCCCAGTGTGCTACAGTACTGTATGATTACTGGTGTGTTACCATAGTGTAGCGAGAGATACTCGCTATCGCTGCGTCCGTTTTGCGATCGCAACCCTGGATGTGTTAAGATTGCTTCGTGCCGCGCCACTACGAAGAGATCGACACTACGCGACTTTTTCTCTCGTTACCCGAAAAATAAGAGAAAAAAACCTGACTATTAATTTCATAATTTTATGATGATTCAAGAGATTGGTATAAAAAACTATAAATCAATTCAAGAAATAAAAATTGAATTGGGAAGAGTCACAGTCTTCAGGCTCTTCCGTACTTACCAACCTACAAATATAGCAACTGGTGCGTGGAATTAGGAGGCACTGGAAGCTGCATCCATCCATCAGTTTGCTTTCATAAGTTGCCGCAATTCCTCTAAAGAAGTTCCGACGATTGCAGCCCGTTGAATTGCTTTTAATCGCTCTAAATCAGAAATTAGAGCTATTTCTGGTAATAGCTCTAATCCGAGAGTACCAAACTTTAGTTCTAAAGCCAGTTCAATTGACTGTTGGATGCCTTGTTGGACGCCTTGTTGGATGCCTTGCTGCGAAGCTTCTTCTAACCGTGATAAATAAATTGGTGACAATCGCATAATTAACCTCCTATCATCTTCATCTTGTTCTTCTTGACGCAATTCTAAAATTACTCTCAAACTACGCAGCGCCTCTAACGCCCTAACCTGTAATGGATTCCCCTCAGACATTGCCTCCACTTCGTCAATTGCTTGTTCTTGCACTGCCCCTTTACCCAGCAGTCTCAACCACACGGTTTCCGGAGTACGCGGTAGCTGGTGAATCACTACTATCGACGTCCGCAAATACTTTGGCATCACATAAACTCCCGATAACCAATTATCGGTATCACTTCTCGCCTCAAAGCCGTTTAATATGGGCATGGAGGCGGTAGGTGTGAGAATCCATAACTTAGGCAAATCCTCCTCTTGGAGTTGGGTATTATTCCGGGTGGCTTGACGCTGATACGCACTGCGTACTTTTAAGTATTTTAACAAGCAATTACAGATTTCTGTGGGGGTAACGGCATTGCGGAATGGTTCAAATAGTGATGAAGTGACGGCAAAGCGTCCTAATAAACCTAGCATTGCCCTATCCCTCTCTGTTAAGTTGATTGGGGTAAACCACACATCTATCTGTCGCACCTCACCTGCTAGCTGTAATGGTGCTCTTACTTCACCAAAAGGTTCTAGTAATCCTCCTAAATAATCTTTAGCGAATTGGTCATGTACAAATCTAGTCATTTTGTAGCTCGGTAGTAATCTAATTTGATGTATATCGATAAGTAGTCAGACAAAATAAAGTTAACTCTGAGGAGGAGGGAACAGGGAACAGTAAGGCTTTCAGACTTGAAAACATGTCTTAACATAGTGTTGTTTATTTATGTCCGACTACTTAATTCAGTCATCTTCATACTCTACCAAAGAATTGGGAGTCTCTGATACCTTGACCTTCAATACGAACACTAGATCTCGTGCGCTCTATCTAGTGTACCCTCATCCCCCAACCCCTTCTCCCATCCAGGGAGAAGGGGTGTAGTCAAAACCCGTTGGTAGTGATGAGCAATCTTCGAGCTTTTTTTTTCTTTTTTTATATGAAACCACCCTGCTATATATGCTACCCCTCATCGCAGTCTGAAAAAACTTCCTGTAATAAAGATGAAGGAAATTTATGTAAACTACCACTACGGATAAATTCAGCATAAGTATCGGATTCAACGGCTAGCAACTCTTGTTTCAGTTTCTTGATAGTCTGGTTTTCTAGTTGAGGATGTTGCTGATGGAATTGGTTAATTTCGTCCAGAACACAATTGATTTTTTCTTGAATAAGTGCTATGAGATGAAGATGATAAGCTGGCTCAATTTCCTTACGGTTAGCCAGTTGAGATAGCCGCAGTAATACCTGATTGAGGGCAACACGACGAGCTAGAGTTTGCTGGTATTCCTCCATCAGAGATTGATTACTTAACAGTCCCAGTTTGTCTAGCAGTGGCTTTGTTGTCAAACCTTGTACTAGCAGGGTAAATAGCACTACGCCAAACACAATGGCGATCGTCTGTTCTCGGTCTGGCAGAATTCCTGGTACACTCAAAGCTAAAGCTATGCTGACAGAACCCCGCAAACCTCCCCACCAAAGCACGGTTTGAAAGGAATAAGAAATTTGGGATTTGACTAGCCAGTTGCTCAGCCCGCTCAAGGCATAGATGGCGATCGCTCGCGTTATAATTACAGCAGCGATCGCTACAATAATATACCAGAGGTTTTCTTTCAAGCTAGCAAGTTTGATCTGGTCACCAATCAGTAGAAAAACAATAGAATTGATCAGAAAAGCCAAAAATTCCAAAAACTCACTGATAACAAGTCGCGTACTTGGCTTCATGCCGAATCGAGAACCGAAATTTCCCAATACTAAACCTACCGTGACAACTCCAATCACACCAGAGCCACCTAAATCATCCACAATCACATAAGTGCCATAAGCAGCAACTAAAGTGAGTGATTGCTCCACAAATGGTAAATCGAACCTTTGAGTGAGGTAGGAAATCCCAAAGCCAATTAAAAGCCCGACTCCAATCCCAATTCCCATCACAGTAAAGAATTGAGCCACAATATGGTGGATAGAAAATTTATCCGTTCCTAGAGCTATTCCCCCTAGAACACTAAAAGCCACGACAGCGATACCATCATTAAATAAACTCTCTGCTTCCATCAGGGTTGAGAGACGTTTACCAACGCCGAGTTCTCGGAATAACGCAATTACAGAAACTGGATCTGTCGCCGATATACTAGCCCCCACCAGTAAGGCTGTGGAGAGTGGCACTCTAGCCACTTCCTTGAGCAACCCAGCAACACCAGCCACAGAAATAACTACACCTAGGACAGCATAAAGATTAATCGGCACCAAATCCCGCTTCAAATAAGACCATTCCAGATTCCAAGCAGCTTCAAATAATAGAGGTGGCAAAAAAATCAATAAAATCAGTTGTGGCGATAGATTAACCAGTCGGACATCGAAAAAAGCTAAACCTAGCCCGACAATCACCAGCAGCAAGGTGTAAGGTATTTGGCGAAACCAATGAAACTCCTGGGATAGTGTCGCTACACTCAAGGAAACTAAAAGCACCAAGAGAAATTGCTTCAAATTTGCCCCAATAGCGGCTCCTTGGGCGATTGTTTCTGAGGTCATAAGCTGAGTTTAAAATGAACTTAAAGTCTATTTTGGTCAGGGCTTACGCACTACATCTACATGTAGCGGGTGGTAGGGGCAAACCCCCTGTGGTTGCCCCTATATATGCCCAGTCTACGTAAGTCCTGTTGGTTTACAATACCAATTAGTATAGACCCCCAATTGATAACTCGATCGTGATTACCAACAAAGAAATTGTCAATCCGATGTCTATGATATCATACCCCAATTCCCGGCGGGGCAAGCATAAAATCTTTATTGGCATGGCTCCTGGTGTGGGCAAAACTTTCCGGATGTTAGAAGAAGCCCACCAATTTAAAAACGAAGGCATTGATGTCGTCATTGGGCTATTGGAAACTCACGGGCGCAAGGAGACTGCCCAGAAGGCTGAGGGACTGGAAATCGTCCCTCGCCAACAAATAGCTCGAGAGGGCATGACGCTCACCGAAATGGACACAGACGCGATCCTGGCGCGTCAGCCTCAACTGGTGTTGGTAGATGAACTGGCTCATACTAATCTCCCTGGCTTCCCAAGAGAGAAGCGTTACCAGGATGTCGAGTTAATTTTGGATGCTGGCATTAATGTTTATTCCACAGTCAATATCCAGCACCTAGAAAGTCTCAATGATTTAGTGGCAAAAATTACTGGCATCGTGGTGCGAGAGCGCATTCCCGACAGATTGCTAGATGAAGCGGATCAGGTGGTGGTGATTGATGTCACCCCGGAAACCCTGGAAGAACGACTGCTGGAAGGTAAAATTTACGCTCCAGAGAAAATTCAACAAGCTCTGAATAACTTTTTCCAGCGACGGCACTTGATGGCGTTGCGGGAGTTGGCCCTCAGGGAGATTGCCGACAATCTGGAACAAGGTTCCATTGCCTCAACCCCGAAAGCTAAATATTGTAGTGTCCACGAGCGAGTTCTAGTTTGTGTATCAACTTATCCTAACGCTTTACAACTGTTGCGGCGCGGGGCACGGATTGCGGATCACATGAGAGCCCGCTTGTATGTTTTGTTTGTCGGCAATCCGGAGCGCTTTCTAACTAAGGCAGAAAGTTTACACATCGATACTTGTGAAAAGCTTACCCGTGAATTTGGGGGAGAATTCTTACAAGTAAGTAACTCTGATGTGCCCAAAACGATCGCAGAAGTGGCGCAACAATACCACATGACCCAAGTAGTGCTAGGACACTCTCAAAAGTCTCGTTGGCAGTTATTGTGGCGAAGCTCTTTTGTCCACAAGTTGCTGCGTTATCTCAAAGATATTGATTTGCATATTATAGCTGATGCCAGCCAAAATGAGAGAAATCGCCCTGATTGAGGTCGGGAATTTTCAGGTTAATCTCGAGTTCAGAGAAGCGATCGCACACATACTGAGACTTAGCCGACAGGGGACTAAAAGCAAACCTTCGTAGGTTGGGTTAAACTAAGTGAAACCCAACAAATCAAGATAAGAGATGGGATAATAATGTTGGGTTTCGTTGCCTCAACCCAACCTACAATATCGGCGATCGCGCTACAAGTTATGTATTGCGATCGCCCACTCGTCTTTTGATAAGTTGCTCTAGTTGGTTTAGGTCTTCTTCATTCAACCCTCCGGTTTGTCGGATTACACCAGGCTCATTGTGCAGTCGCGCCATATAAATACGTATTGCTTCTTCATCCTCGCGGTGGGTAAGTACATAAGATCTGAGTTCTTTTCGACTCATCTGTTGAAAGTCAGGCTTCAGTGTCATCATCAAACTCCCAATGTCCGTTTTCAAAGATAGTGATACCGATTGTGTCGCCAGCCAGAATGTAAATTTCCTTGCGCTTTTCGTCGTAGCGAAATAGGTGGATGTCGGTATAAAAGTTAGACAATGTTTGGCAGACTCGCACACAGACAAGCATTTGCTCGACAGTTGGTATCATCTTTGATATATGTAGAGGCACTCGAACATAATAAAACAAATGTCACGAAAGAATTTCCTCCATGAAAGATAAGAGATGGGATGATGATAATGTTGGGTTTCGTGCCTCAACCCAACCTACAAGATCGGCGATCGCTTACAGAGTAGTTCATGCAGAAACGAAACGTTTTCGCAGGGATTCCGATCTCCGCTTAGCCGTTTGATTATTGGGGTCGTACTTCAAAGCTTCTTCGTATGATTGCAACGCTTGAACAGTTAACTTTTTGCGCTCATAAGCATGACCTAAATTGTTATGTCCTGTCACATATTCTGGATTTAGTTTCAAAGCTTCTTTGTAGTTGCGAATCGCCAAGTCATATTGTTCTTGAGCAAAGTGGGCATAACCCAGCCCGTTGTATATGAGAGCAAGGTTTTCTGAATCGACTTTTTCACCCCGTTCTTTCAAGGCTTTTTGAAACAGGGAAATCGATTGAGTAAACAGGTTTTTATCTAAATAAATGCTACCCAACTCGTAATACTCTTGAATCGTGCCTTTCTCATTTTTCAGGTTTTTTTGCAGCCGGGTAATGGCAGTTTCTACCTGGCGAGTTTTCATAACCTGGCGAAAAATTACCCAACCAACAATAGAGAGCAAACCTAGTAAAACGGAAAGATAAACTGTGGGGAGAAGAATATCCATATGATTATGATTCCAAATTAAGGATTGAAAGTTAGGGATTGAACAGCCCCCAATAATTCCCTCGTTGCTTCAGCCAGCCAGAGGTTCGCCAACGAGCTAGAGCTTCATTTACCCGTCGTCGTAATGAATCATACTGCAATCCCCTGGGCATGACAACACATAACGCCTCGGTTGATAGCCGCGACGGGAGAAGATGGTACTGGGGATACTCTTGCACCCAGCCAGTGAGTACAGTGCCATCTGCGGCAAAGGCAGCGGCACCACCGGATTCTAAGAGTTCGCGCCCCTGCTCGTAAGAATCCACCCCCACCAGTTGGGCTTTAGGTAAAGCAAATCGCACTTGTGCTATAGTGCTGGAACCGTTGAGTACCGCTATTTTCCGGGTGACAATATCGCCAACCTGCTGCACGGTGGCGTCCTTGGTTACTAAAGCAGTGCCGTCTAGATAATAAGCGGCGCTAAAATCAACCAAGCGGGCGCGGGAAGCAGTTGCTGTCACTCTGGCAATTGTCAAATCTACTTTATTCTCTATCACGAAAGAGATGCGATCGCGATTCGCCACTGGCTGCAATACTACGGCATCGGGACGCCCCAATATTTCTTCTGCAAGATGTCTGGCTATGTCAATTTCCAGTCCTTGCAGATTGCCGTTAGCATCGCGAAAACCCAGAGGACGCAAATTGTCTTTGACACCAACTATCAGCCTACCCCGCCCCTGAATTTCTGGTAGCGAGGCGGCAAATGCTGGAAGAGAAAAAAGTATCAAGTATGAAGTAAGCAGTATAGATTGGTACTTGCGTATTGTGAGGTGATTGGTCATTAGTTTTAACTCCAGGAAACCATCTCAGCTAGCATTATCACCAATCAGCGCTTTCCTTCATTTTTTCCCCTTATCTTGGCTTGCTAATTGCACTACTTTGTCAAAGCTAGTTGGATCTAAAACTGCTAGTTGCGCCAACATTTTACGGTTAATTTCGATATTGGCTTTTTTCATGTTGCCTATGAGCTGGCTGTAGCTGATGCCGTGCAGACGTGCTGCGGCATTGATGCGGGTAATCCAGAGGCGTCTAAAATCCCGCTTACGCTTGCGGCGATCGCGGTAGGAGTTACGCAGCGCCTTCATCACCTGTTGATTGGCAGTCCGATACAGCTTCGAGTGGGAGCCACGAAAGCCTTTGGCAAGTTTGAGAATCTTTTTGCGGTGTTTCCGAGCAACATTACCGCGTTTTACCCGTGTCATAGCTAGTTATCCTTTGTCGTTATGTGTTCAATATTGGTCAACAGTCAACCATCACCAATCACCCCTCTACAAATATGGCAACATCAGTCGCACATTTTTTTCATCGCTTTCATGCACCACAGTCAAAGTAGACAGGCGACTTCGGCGTTCAGCACTTTTGTGCTCTAAGAGGTGATTTCTATAGGCTTGGCGGCGGATAATCTTTTTGCCGCTGCCGCTAGCTCTAAAGCGCTTTGCCGCAGCTTTGCGGGTTTTTAGTTTAGGCATATACTGGTTTTAATTCGACACAATCTCTTATCTTAGTACATTTCTGGCTATAACGCAAGGATATTGCGCTTTTTTAGAATTTTCAGGATAACGCGATCGCTAATTCTCACTGGCTGTACTTCCGTATTGACAATTAATTCAACCTTTAGGAAGAGATAAGATCAGACCTCGCCAGGGCTTGAGCTTTGACTTCCTGCCAAGAAATGATAGCATCGGGGTTGGCGGCATGGTCTGCTTGACGGCGTGCTAACTGCTGTTTTTGAGCCTCAGTCAACTCAAGTTGTTCCGACTCTGCACCAATACCGTCCCAAATCGCTTGCACTAAACGAATGCGTTCTTCAAGCGAGAGTGTCTTGATTTGTGCCAATGTGGTGGAAAAATCCATATTGCATCCCAATCAGAAATAAGTTAGCGCCAATGGCTTTAAAGATGTTGGGTTTCGTTCCTCAACCCAACCTACCATAATCTATTGACATTTTGCTGCCGTTTAGCTGAGTCCCTGAACAAGGCAAAGTGACTGTAAACGTAGTCCCCACCCCCACCTCACTCTCTCCCGTAATCTTGCCACCGTGTATGTCTACACAATTTTTAACAATGGCTAGCCCTAGTCCTGTACCAGAGATATTACCAATATTACTTCCCCGCTCGAAAGGTCTAAATAGGCGTGCTTGTTCGGCAGCCGGGATGCCGAACCCTGAGTCTTGAATACGGAAAATAACTTCTTTTTGCTGACAAACTAACTCCAAATTTATTTTACCGCCTTGGGGAGAATATTTAATAGCATTTGACAGCAAATTGGTGAGAATGTGCTGTAGCAATCTTTCATCCATGTTTACATGGCAAAACTTACCATTATTGACAAATGCGATCGCATAATTACTGCCAGCAGTAACTTGCACCTCTTCCACCAGAGAACTACAGAATAAATTCAGGTCAATCGGGGCTGGTTTGAATTGTAATTTTCCAGCTTCTGCTTTACCAAATATTAAAATATCATTTAATAGATCGGTTATTTGTTTTACAGCCTTTAGAATGCGATTGAAATGTTGATTTTTTTTATCATCACTCATTTTGTAACTGTAATGTTGTATTAATTCAGCAGAAGATAAAATAGTGCTGAGTGGAGTGCGGAACTCGTGAGATGTCATGGTGACAAAGCGGGATTTAAGCTCGTTTAGTTCTTTTTCTTTCTTCAAAGCTTGGCGAATTTCTTCTTCTGCCTGTTGGCGAGCGGTAATGTCTTCAGCAATTCCAGAAATTCGTTGGACTTGTCCGGTTTCGTTGCGAATCGGAAAGGAACGATCCCTAATCCAGCGGATAGATCCGTCATGCCTGACAATTCGATACTCTTCGTTGATTGCCTTACCAGATTGCTGTTGTTCCTTAAAGGCAGTTTTAATGCGATCGAGATCGTCTGGATGGATATTGTCCATCCATGAAGTAAGTCGCTGATAAAGACTTTCACGCGAACAGCCCCATATTTCTTCATAAGCAGGACTAACATAGAGTATCCGATCGTTCGTTACCAAATAAAAAACTTCACGGATATTTTCTGCCAATTGACGGAAACGCAGTTCCGATTCCTTTATGGTTCCTAAATGTTCGGCTTGGGCAAGGGCAATGCTTATGTGCGATGCTAATTGTTGCAAAAGTCCTATTTCCAAGTTTGACCAATTTCTTGAGCCTGTGCAATGATGAACAAGCAGCACACCCCAGAAAGCTTCTCCGTGGAGAATTGGTACTACCAAGTAAGATTTGATTCCCAATTGTTGTAAAAATTTAATATAGCAAGGTAGAAAGTCAGCCTGCTCTATGTCAGCAATAGCGCGAACTTGTCCTTGACGATATAGCTCCAGGTAGTTGGTTTGAAAACAAGGATCGGTAATGTTCTGCCCTGAAATGCTTTTACACCCAGGAACCACTGCCTCAGAAACTACTTCACCTTCCCCATTTGCGTGGACGCGATAGAACAAAACGCGATCGCACTCCAGAAATTGCCGAACTTCAGCAACTGTGGTGTTAAAAATCTCCTCTAAGCTTAAAGACTGGCGGATGTGCTGGGCGATTCCCCATATTAGCCGCTCTCGCTCTGATTGCTGTTGTAACTCCTCCATTGCCCGACTAGCCTGGAGAAGTCTACGCACCCGTTGACGTAAAACTGCCCAGTGGATAGGCTTAGTGATATAGTCGGTGGCACCTACCTCAAATGCCCTATTGACAGATTCTTCATCCTCAAGACAGGTGATCATCAATATAGGTATATTTGAACGGCCTGGATATGTTTGTAATTCGGTGCAGAAAGCAAAGCCATCCATCACCGGCATTAAGGCGTCTAGCAAGATAATATTTGGGTGGTAACTGTTAACAGCAGCTAACCCTTCTTCTCCATTACTTGCCTCTACTACTTTGTAGCCTTCTTTTTTCATCATGCTGCAAAGCTGTATTCGAGATATCTTGTCGTTTTCAACGATCAGAACTAGCGGGGAATTTTCCTGAGTAGAAAAAATTTTCATTTTTAGTTCGCCACAAAACAAGGGTTATCAGCGCCGTGGAATTGTTTCAGATTGGGAGTGAGGAAATCTGCTCTTTAATGCTGTTAAAACTGGGCAAGGCTTCTTCTCCTGCAAATTGTCTCCCTGGTTCGAGTTGAAAGTATTCCAACGGAAAGGTCCTTGTTGTGCCGCCGACATCCACAGCAAGCGCTTCGCCCGCGTCATCGCTACATAAAGCAGCCGGAATTCCTCAGCCGTTTTCAAGTACCCCGCCTGTTTCCAAGCTGACTCCGCCAATGGCAGTGGGTAGTTTCCGTGGAGACTGGCGCGAATTTGGGCACGAGCTACCTCTGCTAGGGTAAAATCTCCCAAAAACTGGGCAGCAGTCGGAACCCAGGGACTGCCAGGAAGGGTGTCTTCATGCAAAAATGGGATAAAGACATGATCCCAGTCTAACCCTTTAGCTTTGTGCATGGTAATAATAGTAATCTGACCCTTGCGCATATAGCGATCGTCTGTTTCCCCTGTTTCCACAGCTTCAAAACGTTCAGAACTAACAATTTCCCTTAAAGCTTCCAGTGTGGCATTCATGGAACTGTTACCAAATGTTTGTTTAGCAACTCGTTCGGCTAATTTATCCGCCGTGGCTAGTTCGGATTGGTCGTAGTTTAAACTTAGAGCTAGGAAGGGAATTAGCTGGTAGTGGGGTAGTTCCAGACGCGCCCGCAACAAACTGCGACAGAATCGGCAAGCCTGACGCACCAGCGCAGTTTGAGGTGCATCAAGCGGTCCTGGGTAGAGAAATTGCTCTGGCAGGGTGGCGAGGGCGTTGAGGTCTTGGGTGGGGATTAACTCGCGCTTTACCAGGATTTCTAGTGCGGCTTTTAGGTAATCAGGAGAATGAGGTCTAGCTAGGAATTGCAGCAATGTGAGAATTTCAACCGGAACGTGAGAGTGGCTTGCCCCCTGTCCTACATCGTATACTGCAATACCATGTTCGCGCCGCAAAAACTCAAGTTGGGCGGCAACAAAGCTGCCTTGCCGATTTTCCCGCACCAACACTGCCGCCTGACTATCGGGAGCTTGAGTAAATAATTCTATCACCCGCTCTGCTATTAGTTCTACGGTGTGATTAACGTCACGGGGGGTGTAAATTTCTAACCCTCTACCTACTGGTGACGGGTTAGCATCAGGTTGGGGATCACTAGGATCGACAGGCAGAATCATTTGGCGGCTAAAAGGTTTTTCGTCACCATTAGCATAGTTGCGGTTTACCCAATCTAGGACAAAGTTAGCAGCATCAATAATAATCCGGGAACTACGTCCGGCTCGCTCCATTTTTGCCAGACGTCCCTGCTGGCTGCACTCTTGGCAAAAGCGGCGAAAATAAATAGGATCGGCTGGAGTAAAGGTAGAGTTAATCGCCTGATTAGGATCTCCCACGCGGACTAGATTTAGAGTGGTTGAATTTTCCCCTGCCCCCTGCTGGGCGAGAATTTCTAGTAACTTAGTCTGGAGTGGTGAGGAGTCTTGGGCTTCATCTTCAAAAACTGCAAATACTTGCTGTTGCCATATCTGACGAGCGCTATCATTTTCCAGTACCCGCAGAGCTGCTAGAATCATGTCGTCGTAGTCTATATTGTCGCGCTCTCGTGCAGATTTTTCATATTGCTCGTATAACCCAGCCGCGATCGCTAGTATCCCATAATGGTCTATAGTTTGTTCGCTGATTGCCCACAAATCAGCAGGCAGCAGCCCAGAGCTTTTCGCTTCATGAATCACAGTTTTGGCAATGCTCGGCAGCACCTCAGTGCGCAAAACCGACTGCCGCCGTAGCCGCTCAGTTTCTTCCCCATCAAACTGAGTCCCCTCTAGCAGTAACCCATAGCGCCGAGGATTAACAGCAATCCACTTATCCACACAAGCCTTTATCAGTCGATGATTTTGGTTAGGTGTTATCACCGTAGCAGTATCCAGATTTAGCCCCGACAAATCTGGATGGCGAGAGGCAATATTTAGTGCTAAGCCGTGCAGGGTATAGACAACAAAGCCGTTTTGTGGTATAGATAACTTCCGCAGGCTTTCCCGGACTTTAGCTTTGATATTAGCAGCAGCCGATCGGGTAAAGGTGACGATGATTAATTGGCGGCGGGCATTAAGTTTGTAACGGGCAATAGCTAAGGCAGCAGCTACTGCCATGCCAGTAGATTTACCAGCACCTGGTACAGCGGAAACAGCCAAAGTTCCCCCTTGCCAGTCTGCCATACTTTGTTGTCCGACGCGCAAACTATTGCGAAGTTGCTGCATAGCCTGCTGTCGCAGAGCCGCTAAGGATGGTTCAGAGGTGAAGGAGTCAGTTAAATTGGGATCGGAATCGTTAGGCATATTTATGCTATCTAGAAAAGGAAAGTAGTTGTAGGTTGGGTTGAGGTACGAAACCCAACAAAAAGGTGTGAAAACCTTAGGGTTCCCTCGGTTCAAGGATCGAGAACCTTGTGATTAGTAAAATTTATCAGCATCAAACAATTTTAGCAGATGAGGAATGTATTGAGCAAAGTCTTGCTTGTGATTGAAATCACCCGCGTCGTACAAAACCACCAGGTACATAACTCTTTTTAGATAAATGGGCTGGCAATAGCAACCAGTTCATTTCCAGGTATAATAGAATCAAAGGAGGCAACAACAATGAGCAGAACAACTAAAACTTCACCAGACTTAATCCGGAATATGCTGAATATTGCTGGCAGGTATCCACTTTTAAGCGATACTGAGCAACAACAAATCGGGAGAGAGATGGTATCAGCAAGGGAGCAAATAAAATTATTAGATAAAAACCAGTACCACGAACTCAAGAGACTACGAGAAAGATACCTTAGTGCGAGGGAGGAGTTAATCATAACTAATCTAAGATTAGTCGTAGCTATCGCTAAAAAGTATAGAGTTAATGGGTTAGCATTAGGGTTAGAGGATTTGATTCAAGATGGCGCGATCGGATTGATAAAGTGCGTAGACAAGTACGATCCTGAGAAGGGATTCAAATTCTCAACCTACGCCTATACCTATGTTAAAGGTTACATTAGTAGAGCGATTACAGATAGTGGTAGAACTATCAGGCTCCCAAGTCATATCCAAGGGCAGTTATTTAAGCTGCGTTTTTGTATTCAGGAATTATCAATTAAACTAGGTAGACAACCATCAAAGAAAGAGATAGCTGAATATCTAAAATTGCCAGTGAATAAATTAGAAGGCTTGCTGAGTTATGGGAAAAAACCTCACTCACTGAATCGATTAGTTGGCCAAGATTTAGATACAGAATTGATAGACTTAGTTGCAGTGGATAACTCTGATGAAGACACTAATAGCAGGGTAAGTAACCTAGATAGGCATGAAATTCTGCAAGATTTATTGGCAGAATTAAGTCCTGTAGAGAGAAGGGTGGTTAAGCAGAAATTTGGAGTTGACGATGAACAACAGAAAGAGTGTAGCTTTATGGAAATTGGCAAGCGAAATAACTTTAGTAGAACTACAGCCAATAATATTTACGATGAAGCTTTGGGGAAGTTGAAGAAGAGAGCTACAAAAATTGATTGAAACTTAAACATACCGTTAATTAGAATTGTGAAATCGCTAAAAACTGCTCTTGAAAGCCAACGGGCACACACAGGATAAGGGAGCAACGCAAAAAAGGGATATGCGAGCGCAAAAGGCCCAATAGCTTTCGTAGTAAGGGCTAAAGCCCTCACTACGAACTCGTCAAGAAGGTAAGGGAAATAAAGGCAGTGCGTAAGTCCTGAATGTTGTTGTTTTTTCCCGCTTTACTTTTCTCAAACCCGGGGATATCATCGCCAAACGATATCGCATCATCGACACCTTAGGGCAAGGTGGTAGCGGTACAACTTACCTGGTGGAAGACGCAAACACCAGATCTCAAGTAGCACTGAAAGCTTTGTCACTGCACCGCCAAGGCGGTTGTTATATTTGTAGGTTGGGTTGAGGAACGAAACCCAACATCACCCCTGTGGGTTTATACCAAATCCGGGTTGGCTACCCCCTTTTTCTCGTTCCCAGGCAGAGCCCTTGTCCTTACCCACATTTTTGAGCAAGTACGCATCATAGTAAGTCCTGCCAACTGCAAATTGCCCTCACCCCAGGCCCAACCC
>CASBRB010000481.1 GCA_949127975.1 Oscillatoriales cyanobacterium PMM_0019
ACCTACAACTACTAAAAATTAGTCAAAGCTACTGACTTCTAACCCTCTGCGATCCTTTGCGCAAACCTCTGCGATCCTTTGCGTTAAAAAAACAGGACTTACGCAGACTGGGCATATATAGGGTAGCCCTGTCAAGGTGACGAGAGTAACCTTTCTTCTCGTTCCCAGGAACGAGAAAAATATTCCCTCTCCCTCTTAGCTACCCAACTTCAGGTGTCGAACTTCCTCAAGGCTTAATCCTGTAGTTTGACTAATAGTTTCTTCATCTAATACATCAAGCAGTCGCTTGGCGATTTCGACTTGAGCTTCTTTCATGCCTTGTTTGGTAGCCTTTATTATGGCATTCCGCTGATCCTGGATGTAAATTTCCCGATGGCTCAAGTCGTCTAATTCTTCCCGATTCATGTTGGCTTGATTTGCCATATCAAATGCTTTTTGGATTTCCGGTACTTCCCTCATTGTCTCTGGCACTGTTTCTAAACTTCTCGCAGTTTTGAGAAAATAAATCCACTTATCGGTGAGGGTCTCTAATTCATTTAGTTCCTTGGTGAACTTGGGCAATTCCACAAACACTAACTCTATGTCATAACTCAGATAGTCAATTAACAAGTCTTTTTCTTTCAAAACAAAACGAGAAATGGTTTTATCCACATTAGGAAACATTTCAAAATCCGTTATTGTTAAAGCTATTACTGGCTCTAAGAGGTTGTACCTTTCACCCACATCCAGTTGAATTGAATAAGCTTTAGCTGCATTATACAAAATTCGTTTCTCAAAGCCTTCCACATTCAACACTTGCATTTCTATAATTACGGTTTTGTCTCCACTTATCTTAGCTTTGACATCTAAGTAGGTATCTTTGATGCCTCTAATTTTGGGAGCTAGATAAGGGTTGATAATTTGTAAATCTTGGATAACAGGTTGAGCGTCATAAAGAAGTGCATTTAAAAAACTGATGAGAATGTCTTTACTTTGCTCGGAACCAAATATTTTTTTGAAGGCAAAGTCAGTTTTGGGATTGATGAAAATCATGGGCGAACCTCGAAATAATATAAAAAGGGGAACGAGTACAGATCCCCTTTTATGATAATCCAACCATCTGTCACATCTTAATTCGACCCTGAGTCATTAGTTGATAACCACCAGCAATAGCTGCAAAAGCAATAATGAAATCCCACATTGACGTACCCTGCAACAGCAGCCCACCGCTCAGGAAGACTAGCACCGCGCCGATACCTAGGAGAATCCAGCCCAAACTGCCAAGTTGCGGTCCGAAGAACAAAATGCTAATAACGCCAGCCATAATCATCAATATCGATATATCTGCTGGTAACCATCGGTACCAGTATGGGGATGACTGAGTGGTGGTGATGATGATATCTTGAGTAAGAAACCACAAACCTATCAGAAGCAAGGCGACGCCAAGAAGTTTTGTCATATTATAGAGAGGTAAGTTATTGACTCTATTATAATCCCTCCAACCCTTGAAAAAATTAAAATGCTAGTGAGTAAATGACTTTAACAGCCAGCCGATAACGATCCCCAATCCTCCAAAGCGGATGGCTTGCCAAAAAGGTTCTTTCAAGCTGCTCCAGGAGAAAAGCTGGCTTTCTAGGTTAAGTTCGATAACTTCCAACTGCTCTTTGATTTTCCGCAACTCTTCTCGAAGTTGCGGGTTGCGAGTCTGACTCAGTTCGTTTTTAGCCTGCTTTTGGCGCTGGAGGAGTTCTACCTGAAGCTGTGTATCTTGCTGCACTTGGGCATAACGTTCTTTGAGAGCTTGGAGTTCGCCCTCTACTTCTGCTAGCGCTTGCGCAAAATCTACTTCATCGCTGGCCGATCGCTCAGATGGTTCTGGAGGCATTTTTATGTAAAAATAAATATTATTGTTGAATTTTAAGATAATTATGCCTGAAGTAACCCAACTATCTTCCAGCACCAATCTAAACCAACTTAGCACCACAGAGCTTGCCCAAGCTCTAGCTTCGCGCTTGAGTATCACAGAAAAAGATTGGCACAGGTTGAAATCTAATCGTCAGGCTCGTGCTGCCGAACAAGCTGCCGCCGCACTGGTATTTCTCCTCAAAGAGCAGCCAGAAGAAGCTTTGTTGCGATTCCAACAAGCATCAGGATGGCTAGAGCGCTCTATTTCAGCTCCACCTTGTCCGACTCACGGACACCGTAAACCTTAACGCGCAGGGTTTGGAGTAGGAAGCGGTTTTTAACCTGTTTGCAAAGTCTTAGTTCGGTGCCTTGCGGATTCCACTGCACTCGATCGAAAATTTGGTGTAATATACATAAACCTCTACCACTTTCTGCTTCTTCTTCGGGTAGGTGCTGGGCCATCTCATTATGGCACTTATAAGGCGGAGAAAAACCAGGGCCTTCGTCTGAAATCAACCACGAATAATAACCGTTCTCTACGGAAAAGTGTACGACAACTCGTTTAGCTGGATCTAGCTTGTTGCCGTGTAAAGCAGCGTTTACCAGCGCTTCTTGCAGTCCTAGTCGTATTTCCCCTTGCCATTGTTTGGGGATCTGCGTTAGCAGCAGATCCAAAATAGGACATAGAAATAGAGTAGAAGCGAAGCTAATCGTTCCCCAGTCGCGTCCCACAGGACGAATTGACATAGCAATCACTCAGAAAAACCTCTAGCTTTCACTAAGTAGACTTAACATGTCGTACGGTTTAACCATGTTTTTAGCTTCCACACTTACCATTCTAACGAAATATCAAGCAGGTGTCTACTACTAAATTCAGCGCTCCAGAAAAGCGGCACATTCAACGTGAGCAGTTTGGGGAAAAAAATCAGCAGGTTGGAGGTATGTAAGGCGGTAGCCACCGGACTCACACAGTATTTTGAGATCCCGCGCTAAGGTAGCTGGCTTGCAACTGATGTAAACAATGCGACTAGGTTGAAGATGCAGCAGGCTATCAAGTACGGCGCGATCGCATCCCCCGCGCGGCGGATCTAGTAATACAATATCCGGTTTTAAGTCAAGAGCAGGCAGAATCTTTTCCACCTCCCCGACAATAAACTTCACATTGGTTATGCCATTCCTCTGAGCATTCAGTTGGGCTTGCTCAAAAGACGCCTGTTGCACCTCCAAACCAAGCGCTTGCCCCACGAGCCGCGCCAGGGGCAGAGTAAAAGTACCAATGCCGCAGTAGGCATCGACTAAAACCTCATTGCCTTTAAGCTCTAGTTGTTCTATAATCACCTGCAATAACTGCTCTGCAAGCTCAGTGTTAACTTGAAAGAAGGTATCTGGGCGCAGGTGAAACTGGAGATTAGCAAACTCCTCTCGCAGGTAAGGCTTACCAGCAATACAACGAGTTTCCTCACCAAAAATAGCATTGGTGCGTTCAGGGTTATGATTGAGCGACACACCCACCAACTGAGGATAACGCTGCAACCACTCAGTCGCCTGAAGGGTAAGTTGGGGCAAATTCTCATCCGTTACCACCAAAGTCAGCAACATCTCACCCGTGCGACGCCCAATCCGCAGCGATAGGTGACGCACTTGCCCAAGGTGACGCTTCTCGTCATACACCTGCCACCCCCTCCGCTGGATATCCTGCTTAACTTCTGCTAACAGGGGATTCAACCGAGGATCTTGTACAGGGCACTGGTTGAGATTAATCAGGTGGTGGCTGCCTTTGCGGTAGTAACCAGCTTGTACTTGATTAGTTGCAGATTTTCCTAGGGGGTAGGTAGATTTATTCCGATACTCTAAAGGATTAGATGCCTGTAGCACTGGTGCTACGGGCGGTTGATTGATTCCCCCAATCCGTTCTAAAGCTTGGATGACTTGATGGCGTTTGGCTTCGAGTTGGTACGAGTACTTGATATGTTGCCACTGACAGCCTCCGCACTTATCGGCTACGATGCAGCTAGGGCGGGCGCGGTGAATAGATCGTTCTAAAAGTTCATGCAGCTTACCGTAGGCGTATTGGGGTTTTACTCGAATTAATCTTACCAGAACGCGATCGCCCGTTACCGTATCGGGCACAAACACTACCCGACGCCCCTTTCGTCCCACCCCGTCCCCACTGTCGCTAAGATCGGTAATTACTACCTCAACTAATTCACCTTGTTGCCACTGATCAACGCTTTCACCAGTGGCTGTATTATTTAAGTGGGCTGAAGACACTCTTTTCTCCTAGAAGTTTCTAATTTCTGGTATAGCGCAAGCTTGTCAACATATTTCACCCGTGGGCTACAGCCACGGTTTCCACACTCCCGGAGTTTTTTAGATGAGCGTAGTTAGTCAAGTTATCCTCAATGCCGACGACGAACTTCGGTATCCCAGTACCGGGGAACTCAAGAACATCAAAGAATTTCTTCAAACTGGTGAGCAGCGGATGCGTATTGCCACCACCCTCGCCGAGAATGAGAAAAAGATTGTTCAAGAAGCAAGTAAGCAGCTTTGGCAAAAACGTCCCGACTTTATCTCGCCAGGGGGCAATGCCTACGGGCAGCGCCAACGGGCTCTATGTTTACGGGATTACGGCTGGTACTTGCGTCTAATTACCTACGGCATCCTTGCTGGTGATAAGGAACCGATTGAAAAAATTGGTCTGATTGGCGTCCGGGAAATGTATAATTCCCTCGGCGTCCCTGTACCAGGCATGGCTGAATCAGTTCGGTGCTTGAAAAAAGCCTCCCTTGATTTACTTAGTCAGGAAGACGCCGCTGCGGCTAATCCTTACTTTGATTACATTATTCAAGCAATGTCCTAATTCATTAGGAGTCAGAATCCCCATCTCAATCTTTGATTTAGGTGGGGGTTTTTCAAAGTTCTTCTGAATTAAATATTTTTAATCGCATTGCGACGCAAAGGTATGCGCAAAGGGGCGCAGAGGACGCTATGAGCTGAGCGCTCATGCCGAAGTTTGGAATAATTCTGATGTAAGCGGAAATGATATTAAGTGTCTGTGCATGAAAAAACTGCCCTGGCGATCGCTACTGCTACTTGTAGTAACATATAGTTTCTTTGGCTGGCTATTATTTATCTGGAATTGGCGGAACTGGATAGTCGCTGGAATTTTTATCGTGCTAATGTCTGGGGCATTAACAGATCCTTGGACGGTGATTAAAATTTTTTTCTCGGATTTGTTACAATCCCCTACCCTAAGTTTTATTTTAATCGTATTGTTTTCTTTTTTTAGCGTGGTCGTACTACATTGGTTCTCAGTTTCTGCCAATGCTTTGATTTTGATCTGTGCCTCTATGCTAACTAGACTAGATCTTCAGACATCGGGGTTTACCAGAGTGAAAGCTTTTTTGATTCTGGCTCTTCTCTCTCTGACTGGATTAGGTTTAGGCTTGCTGATTCATAAGCTATGGTAGCTGCTGATGTAAAAAATTATTACAATAACAGGGTGAAGTGAATTATATCGATAGTAACTTGTGCTAAAATCGCGTTTAGGGTTTAATCGCTTACACTGGTTGCTTCCACTACTCTTAGCGCCCACGTTGCTAATCGGAGCAGTAGCAATATCTGCCCCTTATTCTCGCTCGGTGGTAAAACGTTTACTGCTAGGGCAGCAGCATCAGACAAGCTTCTCACCAAAGCAGGTGGTAACACAGCCTATGGAGGGAGCCCAAAGCCGAGCTGATGCTAAAGATAAGTTGGCAAGTCAATCAAATCAACCTGTCGGGCAGTCCCTAAGTCAAAATCAATCAAGCTTAGCAACAAGCCATCCAGCTACAGATATGGTAATTAATGTAGCTGTAGTTTCCTCTGCCTCTCGACTTACGATCGCTACTTCCACTACAGGTATCATCAAAAATGATAGCGGACGCGGCTTGCGATCGCTACCAGCCGGAGTGGGATATAGCCTGCAAAACTTGGGAGAAGCCATAGACTTTGGCTCATGGAAAAGTCCCCGCTCTATCTGGATTGAGCCCACCCCAGGAGGCTATGTTTTCGTCGCCAACCATTGGTATCGGGGTAAAGTCAGGCTGATTGCTCAAGAGAATGGCTTACTGGCTGTCAACCAAGTCAAACTGGAGGAATATTTATACAGCGTGGTGGGCAGCGAAATGTGGTCAGAATGGCCTATAGAAGCATTAAAAGCTCAAGCTGTCGCCGCCCGTTCTTACGCCTTAGCTCGTTACCTAGAAGCACCCAGTCCTTTTTACCACCTGGGGGCAACAGAAGCTTGGCAAGTATACAAAGGTTTAGACGGTGAAGCCGCCAGCACTCGGGCAGCAGTCGTGCAAACATTAGGGCAAGTTCTCACCGACAAGGGTGCCATTGTTGATGCTTTATATGCCTCTACAGACGAGGTAACAGCAAAAGCTCATAAAGGTGTAGGTATGAGCCAGGAAGGCGCTCGCGATTTAGCAAAGCAAGGTCAAGATTATCTGCATATCCTTCAATTCTACTATCCCGGCACCACCTTGTCTAGACTGCAACTTACTCCACCCAAACATTGAACTTTAATGTTTTTACTGCTAACCCGAGTCCTGCTTTGGCTGCTATTTGCCGCCTTTATCTACTATGTACTGGTGCAGTTAATCCCCAAAAAATTTTACACCTGGTTTGGTGTTGTGGCGGCAGTTATCATGCTGGTGCTGGCGTTTATCAATATCAACGATAGGATTGTCGCAGGTATAGGAAATGTGATATCCTTTCCGTTTAAACCAGTGGGGATGTCGATTTTGCTGTTGATATTTGGGTTAACAGGAATAAAACCAAAAACTAAATTGATAAACATCTCAGGATATGTCCAAATCTGGGCTGCTCTTTTAATTTTATTAGTATCGAGCATACCATTTGTAGCTGACGCGCTAGCCCAACAAGTGCAACAAGAAGCCGTTCACACTGAGCAACAACTGCAAGCCGTAGCCAAGGGTGAAAGCGTAGGAGCAATTGTAGTGCTGGGGGGGGAAAATACAGAGGTTAATCTCCCTTTTATTAGGCAAATTCAACTCAGTGATATTAACGATCGGCTATTGAGAGCAGCTGAATTATACCAAAGGTTACCAAATCACCCATTGGTAATTGTCACTGCCGTACTTGCGCTGGAAGTTCCAGGATATCCAAATACCCACAGCAACGATATCCGGACGTTGCTAAAAATCTTCAGGGTGCCAGAAGATAAAATTATAGTTGAATATACTACTATAAATGTACACAGCAGTGCTGAGCAGGTGAAGAAAGTTTTGCAGGAGAAGAATGTGAGTAAACAACCTATTATACTTATTTCTTATCCGATAATTAGCCACCGAGCTATACTGACATTTCTTAATAGTGATATCAAAATTATTCCGGCACCATCTGGGCTAACCAAAACGCCCGATTTAAGCCTACAGTTGGAAGACTTTATCCCCAATGCCGCCGCGCTCACCGTCACCACGCGCGTAGCGGAAGAATATATCGCCTCAATTTATTACTTCTTGCGCGGCTGGCTGTCACCCGTAATTTTGTAAAACAGGACTTACGCAGCTACACTAAATATAGCGGTTCGTAGGGGCAATCCCCCTGTGGTTGCCCCTATATATGCCCAGTGTGCGTAAGTCCTGTAAAAGCAACAGTATCAGCAATTCGTCTAAAGTGAAATAAGTATTCTACTCTCTAAAATGGCTTACTCTCGGCTGCAAAAACTGGTAGCTTATTTACGTCCACATTGGCAAGCAACATCTCTAGGCATCCTGTCGCTGTTGGTTGTCAATGCGGTGGGCGTCTACATCCCATTGCTGATTCGGGATAGTATTGACGAACTGCGGATAGCATTCAACTTTGCTCAAATCTGGCACTTCGTATTGCTCATCCTAGTTCTTACCTCTGTAATGTGGTTTATTCGCATGGCATCCCGCCTCCTGCTTTTTGGAGTGGGGCGTCAGGTGGAATTTGACTTGAAGCAAAGGATTTTTCAGCATCTGCTCAAGTTGGAGCCTTCCTATTTCTCTGCCAACACCACTGGTGATTTGATTAACCGGGCAACCAGTGATGTTGATAATATCCGGCGTTTACTGGGATTTGCGGTTCTGAGTTTGGCAAATACACTGTTTGCCTACGCTTTGACGCTACCAGTGATGTTGTCGATTAACTGGTGGCTGAGTGTGATTGTGCTAGCGCCCTATCCCCTGATGCTAATGGCTGTGCAAATGTTTAGCAACAGTCTCCGGAAGCAACAGCTAGAGGTACAGGAGGAACTCTCCACCCTGAGTGAGCTAATTCAGGAGGATATGAGCGGCATGTCCCTGATTAAAATTTATGCCCAAGAAGAAAACGAGCGTCGTGCCTTCCGGCAGAATAATCGGCAGTTATTAGACGTAAATCTAGAACTGGCGAAAACTCGCAATATTCTGTTTCCCATTATTCAGGGTGTGGCTAGTATCAGTTTTCTGTTATTGCTGTGGGTAGGAGCTGGGTTCATTGCTCGTGGTACACTCAGTACTGGGAACTTTGTAGCGTTGCTTATTTATGTAGAACGCTTAGTTTTCCCAACAGCACTCCTCGGATTCACCATTACAGTTTACCAACGGGGTGAAGTCAGTGTTGACCGCATTGAGTCAATTTTCACGGTTGAACCTAAAATTCAAGATACTCCTGAATCTGTCAGTCCGCCAACGCCTGTGAAAGGTCAGTTGGTGGCGCGGAATTTGAGTTATACTTATCCTGGTGCTACTACACAAGCACTAAAGAATGTTAGCTTTTCGATCGATCCTGGTGAAACAGTAGCAATTGTCGGACCTATCGGTAGCGGTAAAAGCACGCTTGCTAATGCATTCCCCCGATTGCTAGATATTAGTCCCGGTCAATTGTTCCTCGATGGATATGATATCACGAAGGTGCGATTAGAGGATCTGCGGAGCGCGATCGCTTACGTCCCTCAAGAAAGTTTCCTATTTAGCACTACCATCAAAAACAACATCTGCTATGCTAGACCGGAAGTTGGACAGCCAACGGTGGAACACTTCGCCCAGCAAGCGCAGATAATGGAGGAAATTCTCAATTTCCCCCAGCAATATGAAACAATTGTAGGAGAGCGCGGCATTACCCTCTCTGGTGGACAGCGGCAGCGTACCTCTTTAGCAAGGGCACTACTGGTTGATGCACCAGTGCTGATTTTGGACGATGCCCTTTCTAGTGTGGATAATCAGACGGCTACGCAGATTCTGAAAAATCTCTCCCCAGGCGTCAAACGGAAAACCGTTATCTTTATTTCCCACCAACTGTCTGCCGCTGCCACAGCCGATAGGATTTTCGTCATGGAAGCAGGTGTTATTGTCCAAATGGGTACTCACACCGAACTGCTGCAACAACCTGGGCTTTACCAGTCCCTTTGGGGAAAGCATCAGCTAGAGGAATTGCTGCACTAGAATATCTGTGTATCTACTATCGATTTTCTACCTTGCAAAAGCGTTGCTTTTAAATCAGGATTTACGCAGAAACCCAGTTTTTTAGGTTTTTGCGTAAGTCCTGTAAATTATAAATGTGGCTGAAATTGATCGTAAATACCATGATGAAGCCTAATTTTATCCCCAAACCAAAACAAATATTTCACTCTTGGCAGTCCATTTATGGCTTGAGGATTTCAACACTAATACTAGGTGTTGCCATGCTGGCTTTAGGTGCAACGGCGCTAATCAGTTACGGTATAGTTCGCGGTTTGCTCCTTAATAGCTTGACAACTAATGCTATGATTGAAGGACAGAAAGCAGGGAATGAAATCGATCAATGGTTATCAATCCAGAGCGAACGGTTACAATTAATAGCAAATAGCCCAGAGGTTCGGTCTATGGATTGGTCTGTTGCTCAACCTTACTTACAATTAGAACAACAGCGACTGCCAGATTTCCCTACATTACTGATAGCGAAACCGAATGGCTCTTACTACAGCACTAAGGTAGGATTTGCTAAAGGTTTTAGCCTTAGCGATCGCATCTACTTTCAAAGCTCTTTGGCGGGAGTTGCTAAAGTTGACGATCCAGTAATTGGACACACCAGTCATATCTGGCAGACGCATATTGCGGTACCCATTTGGTCTGTTTCTCCTTTAAACTTGAGTAAACTCACAAAAGAAGAAGCTCAGAAACGTTCTCGCAGCTTAACTTACTTCGATCTGCCCTTAGATCCTTACCAGAAGCCGAAAGTTATAGGAGTATGTGCTAGTTCTATTCCCATCAAGCACGTATCAGATATTATCCAAAAAACCAGAATTGGCGAGGGTAGCTACGCATTTGCTCTCGACTCTAAAGGAAACGCTATTGCCTACCCCGATAAGCAATTTTTAGAAAACCAGGTTAGTTTTTTAACGGCTGCCGATCCTGCTTTGGCGAGAATTTCTCAGGAAATGGTGAAGCGCCAACGGGGAATAGAACTGGTTAAAATTCAGGGGGAATGGGTTTACGTTGCTTATTTTCCTCTGAGTCAAGCCCAGTGGTCTGTGGCGTTGGTAATACCCCGTGCTAATATAGAAGATAAATTAGTATCTCTAAATCTACTAGCGTCTTTTTTAGGAGTAATCCTGGTAATTGCAACACTAATCGCCATTAAGCAAATGCAGTTACACGAGCAAACCCGTGTCTACGCCCGAAAAGAAGCGTTGCAAGCTCAAGAACTAGCTCAAACTTTAAAAGAGCTACAACAAACTCAAGCTCAATTAATTCAAACCGAAAAAATGTCCAGTTTGGGTCAAATGGTTGCTGGTGTAGCCCACGAAATTAACAATCCAGTTAACTTTATTCACGGCAACCTCGCCCATGTCAAAACATACACCCAAGACTTGTTAGAGATGCTCAGCCTTTATCAACAGTATTATCCTAACTCCGAGCCGGAAATTCAAGAAAAAAGTGAGGATATCGACCTGGAGTTTATCATGAAAGATATGCCAAAAACTCTGGACTCAATGAAAGTCGGCACCCAACGCATTCGTGAGATAGTTCTATCTTTGCGGAACTTCTCACGTCTTGACGAAGCTGATATGAAAAAGGTTGATATTCATGAGGGCATTGATAGCACGCTGCTGCTATTGCAGAATAAACTAAAAACCAAAGCCGAACATCCGGCGATCGCTATTGTCAAAAAATATGGGAACTTGCCAAAAGTTGAATGTTATGTTGGACAGTTAAACCAAGTGTTTATGAATATTATAAATAATGCGATCGATGCCCTCGATAGTTACAACACGACTCGCTCTGCCCAAGAAATGTACGACAATCCGACGCTGATTACCATTCACACCGAAGTTACTAACTCTCACCATGTAACTATCAAAATAGCTGACAACGGGCCAGGAATAATAGAAGAAGTAAAGCAACAGATATTTGACCCCTTTTTCACTACCAAGCCTGTGGGTAAGGGCACTGGATTGGGATTGTCCATTAGCTATCAAATTATTGTAGACAAGCATGGCGGGGCGTTACAGTGCTTTTCTGAACCGGGTAAAGGCACTGAGTTTTGGATTGAAATTCCACTAAAGTAGTTCGGTCTTGCTAAATAAGTCAGTTAACCTATATATAGCAACCCAACAGGCGGTATTGACATTCTCTCAATCTCACGCTCCTGTCACAGTAAGGGCTTTACTCCCTACTCAGACCGCCTGACTCCTGACTCCTGCTATAATTAATCGGTTAATTTTTGGTAACCAGACGGCTTATGCTTCTGAAACGTCGTAATGTCCTATTTTTGTTAGGTGCTACTACAGTGGCTGCTGCCCTAGGAACTTTCCCTGCCGCTTGTGCAGCTGAAGTTACTAAAGAAAGTAAAACCAAGCAGGATGGAGGGCAAGAACCTTTCCAACTGCCACCTTTACCCTATGCCTACAATGCTCTGGAACCGCATATCGATGCTGAGACAATGCATTTTCACCATGATAAGCACCATGCTGCCTATGTGAAAAACCTGAATGGTGCGGTGAATAAACACCCAGAGCTGAAAGGCAAGAGTGCTGAAGAATTGCTAAGTAACTTGAATAGTGTGCCAGAGGATATTCGCACCACGGTGCGCAACAACGGTGGAGGGCATGTAAACCACAGCATGTTTTGGCAGATAATGAGTCCGAAGGGGGGAGGGGAACCGAAAGGTGCTATTGCTTCTGCCATTAAAGAAACTTTTGGCAGCTTTGATGCCTTCAAGCAGCAATTCAATGATGCTGGTAACAAGCGTTTCGGCAGTGGTTGGGCTTGGTTAGTCCGCAATCAGGGTGGCAAGCTTCAGGTGATGAGTACAGCCAACCAGGATAGTCCCTTGATGGAGGGAATGTATCCTATCATGGGCAACGATGTCTGGGAACACGCCTATTATCTGAAATACCGCAATAGTCGTGCAGATTATTTAAATGCCTGGTGGAATGTTGTCAACTGGGATGAAGTGAATAAACGGTTTGAGAAAGCTGTTTGAGTTAGGCTTTTGCGGATAATACCCCTATAGAGACTCACATTAAACCCTGGTGGCAATAGTCTTGTTCTCTTGAGTTGGAGGCAGAGCCTCCAAACAGCATTCCCAGGCTCCGCCTGGGAACGAGAAATATAGCGGTTCGTAGGGGCAATCCTCCTGTGGTTGGCCCTATATATGCTTATAATCTTTAGATAATTGATAGGCGAATAATGGATAGAGCTAGCAACTTAACCTATGGTCTGAGTCAGACGAGGAAATTCAGCTAAACTGGAAGTATATAGCAAGTCTAAATGAGTTGTAAATTTTTTTACTCCCCTCTCCCCCTTTGGGAGAGGGGTTGGGGGG
>CASBRB010000482.1 GCA_949127975.1 Oscillatoriales cyanobacterium PMM_0019
GATAGCCCGATTACCCGCATGACTACCACAGAGGCTAAAGATAATTTTGAGGATACCGTTAACCGTGTTGCTGACGGTGAGGAGCGGGTGATTTTGAATCAAGACGGCAAGGATGTGGCGGCTATTATCTCCTTAGAGGAATTTTGGTTTTTAGAGCGTGCGATTAGAAAGTTGGAAGACGAGATGGATTTAGAAGATGCTAAGAGGATTTTGGCAGAGACGAAACCAGAAGATTATACTCCTTTCGAGCAAGTTAGAAAGGAACTAGGATTGGAATAATGCCTCAAGATAGCAGCAACTACCAAATTATTTTGTCTCCCCAGGCTCGACGGGCATTAAAGGCACTACCATTGATTATACAGCAGCGCATCAACGTTAAGATTCTAGAACTAGCAGAAAATCCACGTCCACCTGGAGTTGAAGCAGTTTACGCCACTATTTTGTATTACTTGCACAACCAAGAGGCTGTCAGTAAATACGTGGCGGATTGGCTGGAATGGAGTCACCAGCAATGGAAGGCTCAGGAAATGAATCCTCACCCTGGGATTATCCGGTTGCGGGAGCGGATAGCGAAGTATGGAACTAATCCAGAGGTATACAAGGAACTTCGCGCCAGTGGCGTACTAGGTTCACCTAAATACAAGGCGATATCAGAGGATGACGAGTATCAGGATTATATCAACTATCTACCCCTGAAACGGTAGTAAAGTAGAATGGACTTCAGCTAAAAATAGCTGGCCTTTAAAAACAGGAGTGTGTCCCAGTGTCTCTTATATCCAGAACCTTAATCACGGCAGTACCTTTGGTGGTATTAGCGGCTTCTAACGCTAATGCTCAACTTATTCCAGAACCCTGGGTTTCTGTAGGTGCCCGGAATAACTCTGTCACCTATTCTGTGGGAGCCAAGTTTATTGGTTTCGGAGCTGAGTTAGGAACGGGACCTAAGGGGGCTACGGGAGTTGATGTTCTCAAATTTGTTAATTTCCCATTTGTTTCGCCTTATGTCGGGGTTGGAGTGTATTCCGGTGATAAAACAGTTGCTTACTCAGGCGGGGTGCAAGTAGGCGCTTCAAGTAACTTTTTCTTGGGTGTTGGTTACAACTCTGTTCGTGGAGTTAACGGGCAAATTGGCGTAAAATTCTAAGGTGCATCAGATAAGTTTTGCGGTTCTTCCGTACTTATTAACCGTGAGGGTGAGCCCGTTTTCGTGAACGATTTCAGTCCATTTTAATGGAATGCAAGCTATCAGCCAGGGAATTGATCCCCTGGCGGGCTAGAATAATAACCATAGGACTTACCCACTGGCTCTAAATATAGCGGTTCGTAGGGGCAATCCCCCTGTGGTTGCCCCTATATAGCGCGTCTAAATGAATTGTAAAATTTTCTTACTCCCCTCTCCCCCTTTGGGAGAGGGGTTGGGGGTGAGGGTATTTTTATAAATGATTTAGACTTGCTATATATGCCCGTCTGCTACAGTACTGAACCAATCAGCCTACAACCTCTTACTTTCAGTCCATTGTTGCTATCGATCTCGAAATTTAGCACACTATAGCGCGTTGCAGTCGGGTGTAATACACAGCTATGGAGGGCGGGCACAGCGTCGCCGACGCTACAATCCCACCGTACCTCACGCGGCTGCAAGCCGCTGTAAGTACGTCAGAGCCGCTTTTTTAGTAATTACCATTTTAAATCTATGTCAGGTTTTCCTCTCCATAGAGCAATCGATCGCCACCCGCTAACAGTCACTCCTGACACACCAGTTATACAGGTAGTAATGCTGATGAGTCAAAAACGCGCTAGCTGCGTTCTCGTGGTGAAAGAGCAACAGTTAGTTGGCATCTTTACAGAAAGAGATGTAGTCAAAGTAACGGCGGCAAATGTTGACTTAGATGGGGTGGCGATCGCTGCCCTGATGACGTCAAACATTGTTACTCTGAAAGAATCCGAAGCTGGGGATATCTTGGCTGTGCTTTCCCTGCTGCACCAACATCGGATTCGCCATATACCCATTGTAGATAATCAGCAGCAATTGGTGGGAATTATCAGCCACCAAAGTATGCGTGAAGTTTTACAGCCTATTGATTTGCTCAAGTTGAGAACCGTATCAGAGGTGATGGCAACTCAGGTCGTGTACTCTTCTGTAGTAACATCTGTACTACATTTAACGCAATTAATGGCTAAACACCACGTAAGTTGCGTCATCATTGTCGAGTCTCATACTGAAGAATGCCTCCGTCCTATTGGCATTGTCACCGAACGGGATATCGTGCAATTTCGGGCATTGGGATTAAACTTAACTGATACTCAGGCCCACAGTGTGATGAGTACCCCTTTATTGCCAATTAAGCCTAACACTTCCCTTTGGTTAGCCCATGAGAAAATGCACCAGCATCGCATCCGCCGTTTAGTTGTTGTTGACGATAGGTCAAAACTGGTGGGAATTGTTACCCAAACCAGTATGCTAAAAGTTCTCGATCCAATGGAAACCTATGCAGCACTAGAAGCCTTGCAAAAAGTGGTAGAAAATCGGACAACAGATCTGCAAATAATTAACCATCAATTACAAAGTGAAATTTGGGAACGCCAACAAATAGAGGCACGGCTGCGGTTATCCCAAGCTCGTCTAGCTGGGATTTTAGATAGTGCTGATGATGCCATTATCTCGGTTGATGAAGATTACCGGATTCAAATTTTCAACCAAGGGGCTGAAAAAACTTTTGGATATACTGCTGAAGAAATTTTAGGTCAGTCGTTTGAATTACTTTTTGCTACCAGTTTAGAAAAAGCATATTGTCGCTATAGCAATGAATTAGTTAATGTTCCTCATTTTACCAGTAAAATAGGCGAATGTTGCGAAATTTTTGGTCGTCGTCAAGATGGAACCGAGTTTCCTGCTGAAGCCTCTATTTCTAAAGTGGAAGTGGGAAAGGAAAAAGTGTTAACGGTAATTCTACGCGATATTACCTACCGCGTACAGGCAGAACAAGCATTAAAAAACCAGTTGGCAAAAGAAAGATTAATGGGGGCAATTGCTCAACGCATTCACCATTCCTTAAACCTAGATACAATTCTCAATACTACAGTAGCAGAGGTGCGACAATTTCTCCAAGCTGAACGAGTGGTTATTTATCGCTTTGAGGCAGACTGGAGCGGTGTTATTGTGGTAGAATCTGTAGCCCCAAACTGGATATCTCTCCTGGGAAAATCTATTCGAGACCGCTGCTTTGCAGAACGTTATGCTCTATCATATAAACAAGGTCGCTTTCAAGCTATAGCTGATATTTACGATGCAGATATAGCTGAATGTCGGATTGAGGTATTGGTGCCACTTCAGATCAGAGCTAACTTAGTAGTACCCATCCTGCGTGGGGAAGATTTATGGGGATTGTTGGGCGTTCATCAGTGTTCGAGTCCTCGGCATTGGCAGCAATGGGAGATCGATATGCTATCATTTTTGGCAATCCATGTGGGAATTGCCATCCAGCAAGCGCAACTTTATCAACAGTTAGAAGTGGCTAATCAAGAGTTGCAACGTCTAGCCACTTTAGATGGGCTGACTCAGTTGGCGAATCGTCGCTGTTTTGACGAATATCTCGATAGGGAGTGGCGACGTCAGGCACGGGAAAAAGCACCACTGTCTTTGATTTTATGTGATGTCGATTTTTTCAAACTCTACAATGACACTTACGGACATCAAGCCGGTGACGAGTGTTTGAAACAGATGGCTAGCACCATCCGTTGTGCCGTAAAGCGCCCATCTGACTTGGTGGCTCGTTATGGCGGCGAAGAATTTGTCGTCATTCTGCCCAACACAGATGCTGTTGGCGCTCTCCAAGTGGCACAGCAAGTTCATTTTCGGGTGACAAGCTTAAAAATGGCACACGCCAAGTCCTCGATTAGCAAGTTCGTTACTGTCAGTTTGGGGGTTTCTAGCATGATTCCTGGTGCTGAGTCAAATCCCGCGATGCTGATTGCTGCTGCTGATAAGGCGCTATACCAGGCAAAAGCCCAAGGACGCGATCGCATTCAATTTTTAGCTGTTGGTGAAATTTGAAATGGTGCCCAGACTGCGTAAGTCTTGCTACTAATTTCTAGTAGAGAAATAATGGCGTTTGCTACAATTTGAGTTGCTATATTTGTAGGTTGGGTTGAGGAACGAAACCCAACATCACCCCTGTGGGTTTATGTTGGGTAACGCTTACGCTCAACCCAACCTACAAC
>CASBRB010000483.1 GCA_949127975.1 Oscillatoriales cyanobacterium PMM_0019
CGATCGCTATAAGTGACGAGGTTAGGGAAAAAAGGAGAAAATCAGTGATGACATTTGAAGAAATCCAAAAAATTATTGAGCAAATGCTAGCTGTCCAAAGAGAACTTCAAAATGGACAGGAACAACTTCAAGAGAGACAGGAACAACTTCAAGAGAGACAGGAAAAACTTCAAGAAGGACAGGAAGAATTTAAAGAAAGACAGGAAAAACTTCAAGCAGCTCAAGAACGGCATGAAAGAATTTTAGATCGGCATGAAAGAGTCTTAGAACGGCAAGAAAGAATTTTAGATGGGCTGATAAGTTACAGTTTTAGATCCGAGTCAGCTCAGTTTGATTTGGAAGAACAGTTAGCCGCATTACAACGCAGGGTTAACAGAATAGAAAACCAGGCTGATGGCAGTTGATCACGATATCACTTAAACTGATTAGGGATTAACGATGACGGAAAAATACAAGCCTTTTTCTTGCCAGGTTCTAGGATTGGGAACAGTATAGTTTAAAGGAATGCCCCAATCTAAACGAGCGTTGAACCTCTCCCCCAAAGCCAACTGTAAACCCATCCCCGCAGCCGCCAAAGTGCTGGGGTTAGGCTCGGCACCACCACTACTCCAAGCCGTGCCGACATCAAAAAACGGAATAAAATGTAAAATTCCTTGCCACTGGGGAATCCGTAAAATCGGCAGTCGCAATTCAGTGGAAAAAATAGCGCCGTTATCAGCTAAAATAGTATCAAGACGGTAACCCCTCACACTGTCATGTCCGCCGATACCAATCTGCTCTAGTGGTACTAGGGGGCGGTCTGAAACCTGTACGTCACCACGCACTAAAAACAGAGTATCTGGAGCTAAAAGTCGCACCCATTGCGCTTGCCCCCGCCAACTGAAAAACTGGCTATCGGGAGCTTTTTTGTTGAGCGTAGAATTAAATGCCCCTACTCCCAGATTAAACTGCGATCGGGCAGATATTACTTGAGCTGCTCCTCGCTGTGTCCATTCTTGAAAAAACCTGACCGCTGAAATCCGGGTAGCGCCGTTATTATCCGATCCTGGTGACAGGGGAAAGGGCACTCCCAACAGTGTGGTATAACTTTCCCGTCTTGAAGCTGTCAGCCCCAAGGCAAATTCTTGGGAAGGGGTTTGCACTAATGGCTGGCGGAGTGTGATATCAAAATAACTAGCATCTGCCTCGATATCGATGCGATTGAAGGGTGATTCGATGACTGTGCTTAAGGTACTGCTATAGCTGATAGTAAAAGTACCGTTGTGAGAATTAAAGGGTAGGGTGTAGCTGAGGTCTACAGCGTCACTGCCATCAGTATTATCGTAAGCAAAGCTTAGAGCATCTCCCGCTCCGGTTAAGTTGCCTTCTCTGAACAGTACACCGCGCCGGAAGCTGCCCACACTAGGGGAGCGATCGTTAGCGAGGCTGATAGCGGTGTTAAACGAGTTCGCCTCTTGTACTCTTACTATCAGTACACTGCTTCCAGGTTGAGAACCAGCCGAGAGTTCGGCAGAGATACTTTGAATCAGCGGATTGAGTTGCAGCAGACGCAAAGCTTGTAGTAACCGAGGAACATTCAGCGCACCGCTAGAGGCGGCGTTGATGCGAGAGAGCACATAACCTGGGTGCAAGCGCTCAGTACCAGTTATCTTGATATCTTCTAATGTGCCCTCAACTATCTCGATAGTGACAACCCCGCTAGTCAGCTTTTGCGGTGAAATCAAAGCCCCGGAGGTGACATAACCTTTGTCAACGTACAACTGAGTCACGGCAGAACGGGCTTGCAGCAGTTCGCCAAAAGTGATGGGATGACCTGTGTAAGGGGAGGTAACTGCGGCTAATTCTTTCGAGCTAAAAGCCGTGTTTCCAGTAAACTCGAACCGATTCACAGTAAAGGTGCCCGGAACTGCCGCCGGAGGTACTGGCTGAGGTGGCTGTTGTCCTGGTGGTGTTAGCAGTTCTGCTGGTGGCGGCAGTGGGGACGGTGTTATCTGGGGTAGTGGTGTTGCTGGTGGCGGGGGAGGGGGTAGTTGAGCCAACTCCAGGGTGCGCGAGTCATACGGACTCCGGTTCAATAACCCCCTGATTTTTAAAGCTGGGGAGGCTGGAGAGATTTCATCAGAGATATTATCCGTCTCAGGCGTTGCGGCTCCCCTAGGGAGTGGATTGCAATCCGCTCGCGGCAATCCCTCCATCGCGGCAATCCCCGCTCTTTCCTGTTTCCTTGGCAAGTATAGTAGTGTTCAATTCGTCAGCTTTTACAGCCGTTGTTAGCCAAAACGGAGGCACCAGGGTGATACCGAGGAAAAGCAGTGGTAGTTTGATGTTTTTGAGCAAGGAACTATTAGTGGTGTACAATGCTTTCCGCGAGCTGAGAGCTGAACGTGGAAACATCAGAAAAGTCAAAAACTTGACCTCGTTTTACAAAACCGATAAAACCATCTTTTTTAGCATCGGGCAGGTTGCCTGGGTTGTAATGGTACAGCCACATTTTATTTTTAATATCCGATCGCCAGCTCACTATATCCTGATAATTTGCATGCACCCCACTTTTATAAGGGGTAGTTTCGCAATCTTGAAAGATTATATCTGCCTTCTCATAAAACTCCCTATTTTCATCCCAACATAACTTCGTATCAGTAGTCAAAAATATTTTTACCTCATTCAAATTAAAAAACAGTCCATAGCTGAATACAAGCGACTCACCATCGTTAACGTGTACAGTCGGCACAACAGTAAATTTTATTTCTGACCAGACAAAATCTTTAGTTAGTTCTTGAACATCGAAGTAAGTTTCTAATTGGGCAACTTTTCCATCAATAGACTTCATGCCGCCAGATAAACTGTTATTCCACAAGCTTTTAGTTAGCTTTTTTGATATATACAGCTTTGGCTTAGAACATCTGGGATCGAATTTAGTGCTAAATCCGACATACTCAAGTCCCCCTATATGGTCTGCATGTAAGTGACTTATGTAAATATCCGTAAGATCCAGATGGGAAAACCCAACTGCGTTTAGAGAGAATCTAATATCTGTCCCACAATCAATTAAGAATTTTTCTTCTTGCTCATTTACAATGAGCATATTGGATTGAAAATTATCTTCCCCAACTGTGAAAGCCGAACCCGCACCTAGAAACATTAATTTCATCACTTACAACCTCATCAATTTATACACATTAAATGCCTAATTACCGTTTTTTAATCAGTGTTTTGAGCAACCAGCTCGGAGATCAGCGCTGCTACATCCGGTGGAATAGCAGTAAAACGGATGTAAAAATTTGTGTCACTATCTTCTGGTTTGCCCATGACCTTAGCATAGAGGTCTCCCAAACTCTCATCCTGGTCTTTTCCACTTAGTAATACGATTTTGATATTACTTAAAGGAGGCACTAGAGTTTTTGAGCTTAGTTCGGCTCCAGTCTCTGACAGCTTAACTATACTGCCTTCGCAAATAGTTCCGACAACATGTTTCCCCTCTAAAATAGTATACTGCAGTGGGGTGGGTGATTTCAGGGTAACAAATTTATTTTCTCTTTCTGGCAAGAAAATATTGAAATTACCCATGACTCCACCTATATCATAAAGGGTAATGAGTGGGGGCACCGAAAATCACCAAAATCGCATCGCTTTCTCGGAAACTAAACTGGACATCAGAACTGATCGCCACCAAGTCACTGCGGAGAGATTTGAGGATTTTAACTGCTTCAGTGTAGGCAGCGCGAGCCCCAGAGATATCGCCCTGAGCTTTTAGTATACGCCCCAACTGCCACTGCCAGCGATAGGTGATATCCGAAGCATTGAGCGATTGAGATAAAAGCAAGGCTTTTTCTGTTAGCTCCTTAGCGGCACTCAGTTGCTGGTTTTGTTCGTAGAGCGCTGCCCAAACTGCGCCACAGGACAACTTTGAGCCGGGAGTCAGATGATGATTGGAGATTTTGGTTAACTTGTTCCAGGGTATCCAAGGCACGTCGGTAGAGTCCCAATGCTTGCAGAGCTTGGGTTTGGTTAATCAAAGCTTGATTTTTACCATGCTCGTCGCCTAACTGGGCATAGATAGCTGCTGCTTGCTGCCAGCTAGTGACTGCTTGTTCAGATTCTCCCCGACGCTGTTGCAGGCTGCCTTGGATGTTCAAGGCTGGTGCCAAAATTTTTAAGGTTTCAGGGACTTGATTTTGTTGACCGATTAGTTGCAAACTGGTATTGATGGCATCGCTGGCTTCAGACCACTGTCCTAGCTTTTGATAAGCTAAAGATAGATTGCTTAGGGTGAGCGCAACTCCCCTGGCATCCCCCTGCTTCTGATAAGCCTCGGTTGCCTGTTTCAAAACCTTTACCGCAGTCGCCAACTGTCCAGCTTCGTATAGTTCTTTACCTTGCTGTACCAAGGATGCAGCACTTGGCTCAGTCGATATGGGGTTTTGGGTGACTGAAATTCTAGTATCTGCCACCGTAGCCGAGGCTAAGCTGGAAAATATGCCGGTACTCAAGAACACAGTTAGGGAGGCCGACACCAATAACAGGAATAGGAATTTCCACCTATAAGCGTAACTGAGGAACGATCGCTTGATGTTTAATTTAGTCCATAAACTTGGCACAGTCAGTACTCCTTTTAGAGACGTGGGGCTGGATGCGCCCTTACTTAACAACTTTTAAATTTTTTTAAACTTTATTCAAGGCCATCAAAGGCTATTATACACTAACTGGCAACTTTTTTATCAAAAGTTGGAATCAGGGCGATCGACTTGGTAAACTGATATTATACAATATTCTTTGGAAACCTTTATATAATTTAAAAAACACCTCCGAAAAATTATGTCTTTGGTTACTCATTTGACTAATCCTGGTAATCAGCAAAAAGCCCGCCCGGTTTTGGTAGTCGAAGATACCAAAGGTAAAAGAATAATTAATCTTGATAATGATATCTACTCAATTGGCCGCGATCTAAGAAATTCAATTGTTCTCTATTCCAAGCTAGTTTCTCGGCATCATGCTACTTTATTAAAAGTGTCCAATCCGGAGGATAGCACTTGCTCATTTCAGATTATTGATGGTGACTTACAAGGAAATACTAGCACTAATGGCTTAATTATTAATGGTAAGCGTTGTTCATTACAATCTCTTCAGCATAGAGATTTAATTATTTTTGGGGGTAATGCTCAAGCGTTCTATTTTGTTATAGATTCTAATTTATCAGAAGCAGATATTTTAAAATCCGTCGATTCTATTGATTTATTAAACTCTTCAATAGAATACTGTTTGAATGACACCTTAGAACCAGAAGATAGTTATGTTAAACCATTAAGTGAGGCAGCTCTGTTGAGACTTGCTTCTTTTCCTGAACTTTTACCCAGTCCTATTATTGAAATTGATTTAGTTGGAACAATTACCTACCTCAATTCAGCTGCACTTAAAAGATTTCCTGAACTGCAAGAAGTCAAGCTAAACCATCCAATATTATTAGGTTTACTAGATGCAGTTCAGGATGAGAAGAAAAAGTTTTTTGTTCGGGAGGTAAAAGTAGGTACTGCCATCTTTGAACAATCGGTACACTACATTGCTGAGAGTCGTCTAATTAGAAGTTATTTAATTAATATTACAGAGCGCAAGCTAGCAGAAGCTGAAATTTATAAATCTCTGGCAAAAGAAAGAGAACTCGTTGAACTAAAATCAAGTTTTATTTCCATGACTTCTCACGAATTTCGTACCCCATTAGCAACAATATTATCCGCCACGGAGTTATTACAATATTACGCACCAAAGTTAAGTAAAGATGAAAAACGAGAACTATTCCGGCAAATTGAAACCGCTATTTCTAGGATGACACAACTCTTAGAAGACCTTCTCACCATTAACAAAGCCGAAGCTGGGAAAATGAATTTCAAACCAGCCCCGTTTAACCTAGAAAAGTTTTGCCGCCACTTGGTAGCCGAGATGCAAATGCAAACCAATAAGCATGAAATCTCCTTTGCTCACTCTGGAAACTGTACAAATGTTATGATGGATGAAAAATTGCTCAGGCATATCTTCAGCAACTTGCTCGCCAATGCCATAAAATATTCCCCAGATGCCGGAGTAATTGAATTTAAACTCACTTGTGAAAATGGTGAGGCAATTTTTCAAGTCAAAGACTCCGGCATTGGTATTCCCCTAGAAGATCGACAAAAACTATTTGAGTCATTTCATCGCGCCTCTAATGTAGGCACTATTCCGGGAACAGGGTTGGGTTTGTC
>CASBRB010000484.1 GCA_949127975.1 Oscillatoriales cyanobacterium PMM_0019
AATTATCCCCATCTCTCCATCATTTTGCATTCTTCAGGACTTACGCACACTGGCATATATAGGGGCAACCCACCCCTAGCCCCTCCCAGGAGGGGAGCCGGGAGGGGCTAGGGGTGGGTTGCCCCTATATATGCCAGTGTGCGTAAGTCCTGAAGAATGCAAAATGATGGAGAGATGGGGATAATTTAAACCATCACCCATCACCTATCACCAACGAAGGATGGCTTATGACTATCAAACGTCCCACTGAAAAAAGTACCAAGGCTGAGATTATGACAGCTTTTGATGAACTGCTGAAGGAAAAGAAAGCTTTGGAGGCTCAACTGGTAGCAGGGAAACAGCCCGAACCACCAAGCAACGGTAAATCGGCACCACCTCCAGAAATTACGGTGAATCCAACTCCACCCAGTAAACAGAAAATGGAATCAATTATCGAGGGGCTGACTGGACTGCAACTCAACTTTGGGGGTGCAGTTAGTAACTTGTCAGAGAAGCTGACTACAGAAGCATTTAAGTTACAAGAAGTCCGGCAATCTGTAGCAGAAGAAGTGCAACAGCTAGAGGCTCTCTATGCTTTGCAAGTCACGGAGGTTAGTTTAGATACTTTAATTCAGCAGTATAGTGATAGTTCCAAAACCTTTAATGAGGAATTTAGTCAACGACGGGAAACCGTCGATCGAGAAATAATTCTAGCAAGGAAGACTTGGGCAAAGGAACAGGAAGAACATCGCCGACTTATCAAAGAGGGCAATGATACACTTAGCAAAACCCGTCAGCGGGATGTGAAGGAATACACCTACGACCTCACCCTGCAACGTCAGTTGAATAATAATGAATACCAGCAAGAGAAGAAGCAACTTTATCAGGAGCTAGAAGAGTTTGAGCAAGCGCAAGAAAAGCAGCGGGCTGAGCGGGAAAAAGCGATCGCTCAACGGGAAAAACAATTTGAAGACTTGAAAGCCAAAGTGGAAGCTATTCCTAAAGAGTTGGAATCCGCCATCAAACGGGCTAAGGAAGAAGGCAAAGGGATTGCTTACCATCAGGCAAAAGTTAAAGCGGATCTCTACGCTAAGGAGGTGGAAGGTAGTAAGCGCACTTACGAACTGCGACTTCAATCTCTCCAGGAAACTATTCAAAACCAGGAATCCCGGATTCAAAATCTTTCTAAACAACTGGACGCAGCTCTCAAACAAGTTCAAGATTTGGCAGTTAAAGCGATTGAAGGTGCTTCCAATATCAGTTCATTCCAGGCTGTGAAAGATATTGCGATCGAGCAGGCAAAAAACCAGAATAAGAGTAAATAACACTAGGGAAGATGGGCTCTGACGTACTTAGTCAGGACTTACGCACTTGCCTCTACATAATTCGGTTCGTAGGGGCAAAGAGGGTAAGGGTAAGGGTAAGGGTAAGGTAAGAATTCACCCAATCCCAGTCCCTCTCCCTCTCCCTCTTTGGTTGCCCCTATATATGCCCAGGGCAAACGCATCTAAATTTTCCCCCAGTTCCATTAGCCTTGTTCCTATATATCAAACCAATCAAGAACTATTTTCACCAGCGTTAGATAAACCATTATCAAAAAAGCTAGGTTCTGTAACCAATGCCAAACCCGCCAAAATTTGCCGTACACGTTGCATAGAAAGACAACCAATCTTTTCCGTTAGCAAGGCTTTATCAACTGTAAAGACTTGAGAGACATTTACAACGCTTTGCTCAGGTAAATTTGCTTCACCGACATCAAGTAACACATTGCCGAGTGCCTTCGATCGTCGAAGATTGGTAGTTAATGCACAAACAATGACGGTTCTAATCTGAGAACGGTTCAACGCATCGTTTTGGATTACAACATAGGGATGAATATACCCTGGTTCTGAACCAATTGGCTGTCCCAGATCGATCCAATAAATATCTCCCTGGTGAATCATTCGTTTTCCACCAGTTGTCTTTGGTGTCGCCGCATCCCTTCTAGCATTGCCTGTTCCGAATCATCTAAGCCATCAGCATAAGCATCATTTATGGTAGTCAGGAGCTTTTGACTGTAGTGACGGTGTAGATAATCCTCAAGGGCTAAGGAAAATAAATCTTCAGGGGAAATTTGCATTTCCTGCGCCAGATGAGAAGCTTGTTCGTAGAGGGAATCAGGAATTGAAATCTCTTGAATCATAGTCACCAAGGTTGGCGAAGTAATCAGGTGGGTATTTCTAGCTTAACCATAGATCGCACAGAAAGTCTCTGCGCCCATCCGGTAATCGGGCAAGTAACTTAGAAATTGCGATTACTGGCTACGAGATAGCTTTAATCGATCGCATCAAGTAGATTGTTATCCTTAACTGCCTCTACATATAGCGGTTCGTAGGGGCAATCCCCCCGTGGTTGCCCCTACATATGCTTAGGGATTTGCCCCTACAGATACCCATTCTGCGTAAGTCCTGCTAGAAAAGGCAGGAGGATTTGCGAACTGGCGGCAAACAATGCTGCACTAACCAGCCCACTAGCTGGCAGCGTCAGCACCCACGCTAGTGCTATATTCCTAATTATTTCCCACTGCAACCCAGCACCATCCGCCACCATCGTACCCGCCACACCAGACGACAAGACGTGGGTGGTACTGGCAGGCAGACCGAAGCTAGAAGCAGCACCAATTGTTGCCATCGTCACCAACTCAGCCGAAGCACCCTGACCATAAGACAGGGGTTTTTTTCCAATCTTTTCACCTACCGTTATGACTATACGCTTCCAGCCAATCATTGTGCCAACACCTAACGCGAAAGCTACGGCAATTTTTACAAACCTGGGTAGATACTTTGTCTGTTGCTCTAACATGGTTTGGTAGCTGGTAAGAGCTTGCTTTTCTGGGCGATCGGTCAACTTCTGTTTCTGATTCAGCTTGCTAATTGTTGAAGATACAAGATCCATATCACTTCGTAAGGAACGACGCTCCTTAATTGAAAGATCTTTGAAACTGGTTTTACCAGATAGACTATCTGCAATTTTCTGAGTTTTGACGAGCATAGCTCCATAGGTTTGGTCGCTGAATTTGCCTGTATTCAAGAAACTTGTAAGTGTATTGGTTGCGGAGCGATCGTTCAGGGAAATTCTAGGTGTATGTTGTTCGAGGACTGCGGTAACAGAGCGCGATGTAGTAACCAACTGAGGGACGTTTGTAGAATACATATTAAGTGCAAATATGCCTGGAAGGATGGCAATAAAAATCATCATGAGAAGCCCCATACCTTTTTGCCCATCATTCGAGCCGTGGGAGAAGCTGACACCAGTACAAGTCAGGATTAACAAAGCCCGAATCCAAAGTGGCGGTGTCTTTTTTTCATCTGCTGGCTGATACAAATCTGGATTTTTGAGCAGCGCCTTCGCCAGCAGCAGCAGCAATGCGGCACAGCAGAATCCGATGATTGGTGAAATCAGCAGAGAGACTAAGACTTCCCTTACGGGTTTCCAGTCTATACTCTCGCCCAAGTTATACCCCGATGAAAGCACCGAATGCACTATACTGACGCCCACAATCGAGCCAACCAAAGTATGTGTACTTGAGTTTGGTATGCCTAAGTACCAGGTGCCGAAGTTCCAAATAATAGCCGAAATTAGGATACAGAATAACATCGCGTAGCTCAGCCCTGAGCCAATGTTAATTACCAAATCAACTGGAAGCAGTGACCAAATGGTAAAAGCGACAGCCCCGCTTGACATCAGCGCACCAACCAGATTACAAATACCAGACCAGACGACGGCGATAGTTGGCTCAAGCGAGTTAGTATAGATGACTGTGGCAACGGCATTTGCGGTATCATGAAAACCGTTAATGGCTTCAAAAAATAGTGTGAGTCCCACTGCGAACACGAGCAGAACAATAGTGCCTACAGTTAATGTTTCCCCGAAAAATTGCATTGAATGTTCTCCAGCTAATTTTTTTGTCAGGACTTACGCACTGCTTCTACGTATACAGGACTGTAGCACTGCCTCTATATATAGCGGGTTCGTAGGGGCAATCCCCCTGTGGTTGCCCTATATATGCCAGTGTGCGTAAGTCCTGATATAGAGGTTCGTAGGGGCAAACCCCCTGTGGTTGCCCCTATATATGCCAGTGTGCGTAAGTCCTGTTTGTAACATTTGGCGGTAAGGGAGTAGATCGAGTCGGACCGAGCCGTGAGTTGGTATAATTAAAAAGTTCCTAAAAGTGGCAGCACTTTTTTCTTCAGTAGCTCCACTAAACTCGGTTCCATATACTCATATTCGTCAGGGATGTCCAGGCAAATCACTCGCTTGCCTTTAAGCCAAGGTTGGAACTTCTTTGACAATTTACTTCGATGTGACTTTTCCATCACAAAAATAATGTCTGCCGATTGGATTGCCTCGCTACACACAGGCACCTCTGCTTGTCGATCGAGTCCCGCTGAGTTTACCTCTAGCCCATCATATTCCGAGAATACAACTTCGGCTGTAGGGCTACGCAATCGGTTCTTGCTGCAAATAAATAATAAACTTTTCATAATGAATAACTTTATTTACTGCGATCGGGTACTTTGATTTTTAGACATAACTTTATTAATCGCTATATCTAATATATCCATATCTGCATCGGGATAAACAGTAGCTTGAGTTCTTTTATATTGTTGTTTATTTGGTGGCTTTCCATAGCGTTCTTTATATGAATCAATAGCATACATATCTATATGTAGGATATGATTGGCATTTAATTTATACCCTAAATGTTTGGCTCTTTCCTCAATAAACCAAAATTCACGCTCTGATGTTGAATTAGTGCTAGAGAGTTTTTGGGTTGCTGATCTCTCTGTAGTTACTATAGTCTGTTGGCTTTCTGTTTCGCCGTTTGGGGGCGGAGACTGAAAATAATCTTCCAGTAATGGGATAACAGACTTAAACCACTTGACTTGTGGACCTGACCAATCATTGGTTTTACTGGTAGCCAATAAGGCTTGAGCATATTCCTTTCCAGCTTCAGTCAATTCCCACACCCGCTCTTGTTCTTTACGGATTTGCAGTCCTAATTCCGCTAAAGCTTTGTTGACATCGGCTGGTTTGATTTTTCTCTGACAGCTTTCTGTAAGAATAGTTGCCAGCTCAGTAACGTTCATCCCGGTTTCTGGCATAGGCATGGTGGTGCCGATGAGGGTTTTTGCTGACTCTGCCACTTTGCCCAAAGCCGGAAAGGTAGATGCTAAACAGTTATATTTCCAATGAGCGATCGCACTAGACGATAAGCCCGTATCTTCCAACCACCTAGCTAGCCGATCTATACTTTCCATAGTGGCAGCTAGCACCTCAGCAGGCGGCAGAGGTTCGCTTAGGGAAGCCGTCGGAGGCGACTGGGAGTCGATTGGTTTTGAGTTTTGTTCTAAATGTGAATTCACTGACTTTCCATGCTCACCTAAAAAAGTTCGGGAGTGTGTCAGACTCCGTGTTAAAATTTGTGTATGAAAGACGACGCGGCACCTTCAGCATACAGCATAACATGAGAGGATCTGGTAAGGGCAACCACAGGGGGATTGCCCCTACGAACCGCTAGAGAACTTGTGTTGGACTCAAAATAGTGATGAAAAATTACCGTTCGTTTTTTTGGCTCAATAGTTTATTTTTATTGCTGGTTCTTGCTCTGACTGGATATGAAAAATTATTTGGTCATTCAGTCAGCTCCTTATTCCTACCACCTTTAACCTTACCTTATCCATTTATGGGTTCATTCACCCATATCTTTCAACTATTGTGTACTATCCCTGTTAGTGTTTGTGCGTTTACTTTTAGCTTGCTTATCTCGATTAAACCTCGTAATACAGCAAATTTATTTATTTTATATTCGGCAGTTTTAACAGGAGGTTTTCTCGCTAATGAAATTTTTAGGATTCACATCTACCTTCTAATGTTTGCTAGTGTGGCTAAACTAGAAACTGTCCTGGTATATGCTGTGGTTTTCCTGATATACGGATTAGCTTTCTGGCGTAAAATAAAGTCAACGCCCTATGTGCTGCTGCTAAGTGGCATAGCCTTATTATTATTTGCGATCGCAGTAGACTCGCTGCATCTAAGAGGTGATGACATCCCCAGCCTGCTAGAAGGTGTACCTAAGTTGTTCAGTCAGCTCAATATTGCACTTTATTATTGGTTCGTCTGCCAGCAAGAATTCCAACTATTGTTCAATTCTGACGCCAAGTAGTGAGTTCATATATCAGGTAGAACCACCCCCCTGCTGTTTACCATTAGGAGCGTCAGGCAAATCGGCAAGCATCTTAGTCATTGCTTCTGTTAATGAGTTGGGGTCCATAAAAACGATTTTGGAATTAGGACTGGCACTCAACTGCTGACTGGCATCTACATATCTCTGAGTAAGCAGAAACTGTAATATTTCTTTACTTACAGACTTATCCTGTAGGGCATCAGCGAGTAGTTTCACAGACGCGACAGTTGCCTCAGCCTCTAAAATCGCAGCTCGGTTCTTCAGTTCAGCCGCCCTTTGTCCTGCCAGAGCCTCCAAAACTTTCTGATCCAGAATAATCTCTCCGACATCAGCGCGAATTAAGCCGATGCCCCAGTTAACGGTTGTCTCTTCTAGTTCCTGCAACAACACTTGATTAATTTCGCGACGAGAAGAATTGAGCTTTTGCAATTCCATTTCACCAACTACAGAGTTAAGCGTCCCTGCTACCAGTTTTTCCATCATATTTTCTATATCTTCAGCAGCGTAAAATGCTTTCTCTAGATCGGCAATCTTCCAGTACAAATCTACTTCTATTTTAAGCGGAACATTATCTTTGCTGATGGCTTGATGAGGTTTAATGCTTAAAACTTTCTCGCGGATCGTCTCTTCTATGACAATTGTGTCAACCAAGGGAATGATAAAGTTAACACCTGGGTCTAGTCTTTTATGGTACTTACCCCAGCGCTCTACTAGGGCTTCATTGCCTTGACTGATAATTTTTATAGACAGGATGGTGTAGCCAACGATTACCAGAATGATTGGGGCAACGACTGGAAAGATGGGAAACATACATTATACTTGTCCGCTGACTCTGGTTGGTAATTATAGTGTAATATCAATTATAACGCAACATCCTTTGTATGTAGCGATCGATCAAAATTTGCGTTCTACAATTGAATTGCGATCGTATTCTCCTGTAACTGGGTAAAACAACTAGCTTTATGCCTCCTCGTTGGCCTCGTGAACCAGACCGCGCCGATCCCGCCTATCGTCGCTTAGATGACCGGATGAACTTTGCCGTCCATGTGGCGATTTTTGCCCTGTGTAACTCTGGGTTGTGGTTTTTCCACAACTTGCTCGCTATTACATGGCCTTGGTTAACCTGGGTAACAGGTGGATGGGCGTTGGTTTTACTTGCTCATGCTGTATTCATTTTCGCGATCGCGGATTATTCTTACAACTCCAATGGCTAAACCAAACACTTCCGAAGCAATCGAAGCACTCGCCGCCCAAATTGGCGAAAACATTTACATTGACGTTGCCAAGTGGCACCTTTATTTAAGAGACGCTCATCTGCACACCGTCGTAGCAGAAAAGCTGTATCCCCTGCTCAGTAGTGGCAAACTACAAGAAGACCAAATACTGCAAATCCTGCAAGGTATCCCCGTCCAGTTGGGCGCTGGTAAACGGGAAGTGAGCTTAATAGACTTGCTGCCTACCCGGTGCCAGGTTAACCTGATGGATCTCTTAGAAGAATATCAGCGACAGATGTAGAAAATCTGGTAGGGGGTAAGGGTTTAGATAATCCTTTTCCCTTTCCCCTTTAACCTTTTCCCCTCTTCTATTTCCCCTAGGTCGTGCAATTAGATCTAAAAGTTGACAGCATATATAGGGGCAACCCACCCCTAGCCCCTCCCGGCTCCCCTCCTGGGAGGGGCGGGGGTGGGT
>CASBRB010000485.1 GCA_949127975.1 Oscillatoriales cyanobacterium PMM_0019
ATCAAATTTTGTTTGAATTAATTGCTGGTCGTCTAGCTCCCATGAAGATTTTACCTATTCCTGGGTAGGAACTAGAATAATGGAATAGAACCCTATATCTTCAATTATCAAGGTGCAGCGGCCGTTAGGCGACTAGGTTTTTATACAGGTTCATTACCTTGCCTGTCATCTATAATTTTGTCAGACTCTCCAGAAAATGTCAACTCTTTCTGGTTCTGGCGAATGAATTCGCCTTAGTCGCCCTTTCATCCACCGCTTAAAAGACGGTGGCTTTCATGCTCCCGTACTTCTTCAGGTAACTACTCCAGGGTGACATCGATCGATCATTGCACTTGTTTTAACAACCTCCTTTAATCTGCCTTCCTCTGAAAAAGTCTATGCAAGTGAATCTGACTAATCGACAACAACGTATTCTCTGGGCAACCGTCCGTCACTATATAGCGACGGCAGAACCAGTTGGTTCAAAGACTTTGGTAGAGGAATATAACCTCAGCGTCAGCCCAGCGACAATTCGCAACGCAATGAACGTTTTGGAAAAAACTGGGTTACTCTACCAACCCCATACCTCGGCGGGGCGGGTGCCATCTGACTCTGGCTACCGAATTTATGTAGATCACTTGATTACGCCGCAAAATACGCTGGGGCGTGAGGTAGAGCGGTTATTGGCTGAGCGACTTAATCGGGAAGATAGGAGCTTAGAAGCGTTACTGCGCGGTGCGGCGCAAATTCTTGCCACGCTTAGTGGATATATTACCCTGATTACGATGCCACAAACCCGCACCAATCGCTTGCGACATCTACAACTGGTGCAGGTTGAGCCAGGGCGGGTGATGCTGATTGTGGTGACGGATGCTTATGAAACCCAGTCTATGTTGATGGAACTACCCAAAGTAGAGTTAAATGACGCTCAACCCGATGCGGAAATAGTCGAGCGGGAGTTGCAGATTCTTTCCAACTTTTTAAATAGCCAACTCCGGGGTCGATCTCTGTCAGAATTAGTTACCCTAGACTGGAGCGACTTGGATCGGGAATTTCAACGATATGCCGACTTCCTCAGAACCATGCTGGTAGAATTGACTCGTCGCACTTCTAAGCCTGCTCCAATGGAGATAATGATTCGAGGTGTCTCTGAGGTATTGCGCCAGCCAGAATTTTCGGAATTGCAGCAAGTAAAGACGCTTTTACATCTTTTGGAAGAGGAGCAAGACCAACTTTGGCCTTTAATCTTTGAATCGCCCACATCAGAGGTGACATTGGGGACAGATGCGCTACCAGGTTCGCGGGTAACGGTGCGAATTGGCTCAGAAAACCCCTTAGAACCGATGCGTACCTGTACACTGATTTCTGCCATTTATAGGCAAGGCTCATTACCAGTAGGGAGTGTGGGCATCCTCGGACCAACTAGGATGTTATATGAAAATGCGATCGCTTTAGTTGAAGCCGCTGCCGATTATTTATCCGAAGCTCTGACTCATGAATAGAAAAATTGCATTTTGGTTGCTTTGGGTGGGGTTGATTAGCTATGCTTTTCTCCTCGCCCCTCCGGAGCAACCAGACACCCTGGAACTAATAAAAAATCTTTCCCTTGGTAACTGGAAAGAGATCAACCCTTTGGTCGTAGCCCTATTCAATTTTATGGGCATCTGGCCGATTATTTATAGCTGCCTATTGTTTATCGATGGCAGAGAGCAAAAAATACCAGCTTGGCTGTTTGTGACGGTTTCTTTTGGGTTAGGAGCATTTGCCCTGTTACCCTATTTGGCGCTTCGCGAACCCAACAGAGAATTTACTGGGCAGAAGAATCTGTTTTTGAAAATACTAGATTCCCGCTGGCTCGGTATTTTTCTCGCCTTGGTTTCTGCTAGTCTACTTGCCTACGGCGTGCTAGGGGGAGATTGGGGAAACTTTATCCACCAGTGGCAAACTAGCCGTTTCATTCATGTGATGAGTATAGATTTTTGCCTGCTGTGGTTATTATTCCCAGCCATACTGGGCGATGATATGGCGCGTCGGGGTGTGAAATATCCCCAAGTTTTCTTGGCAGTCTCCCTGGTGCCGCTGTTTGGTGCTATTGCTTATCTCTGTTTGCGTCCTCCTTTGCCTGAAACCAGTTTGGTACATACTTAATCTATTAACGAACCGCAGATCCGCAGAGAAGACAGAGAAAAAACACAAAAGATATCAACAAGAAACAGAGAGGGTTTATGAATACTCAATTGGTTGAATATTTAGCACAAATGCTCCAATCTCTCACAGGAGAAGAACAAGCACTTTTAGAAGAAAAAGTCCAAAATAAAAAAGATGAAAGTCAGAGTAAAAATGAGCAAACAGGAAAAGTAGGAGAACATGTTTTATATGAAAGAGCAACTCCACAAGAGAGAGCTAAGGCGTTTAGGGAATGGGTAGAAAGTCATCGAGGACATAATTTTCCTTCTCTTTCTGATGAAGATATTAGCCGAGAAAGTATTTATGGAGAAAGAGGTTAAATGCCCTTTCTAGTAGATACTAATGTGCTGTTGCGAAGTGTAGATACAAATCACTCGATGAATGTGGATGCTGTCAATGCCACACACTCTCTCTTGAATCAGGATGAAGAAATCTGTATCGTCCCTCAGAACTTAATAGAGTTTTGGAATGTTTATACGCGCCCTGTAGAGAGGAATGGTTTAGGTCATACGACCGCCGAAGCAGAAATGGAGGTTAATCGTTTAAAAGGGCTTTTTTTGTTCTTGCCCGATGCACCTACAATTTATCTTGAATGGGAAAGGCTAGTTATTAATTATGGTGTAAAAGGTGTGAATGTCCATGATGCCAAGTTGGTAGCAGCGATGTTGGTTCATGGGTTGACACGCATTCTCACCTTTAATATTAGCGATTTTACCCGTTACATGGAAATTAGGGCTGTTCACCCTACAGAAGTTATAAATAGGTCAGCATTCCCCGACCATTAACCATGACGGGTATAATGGAAGACCCTTGCCGACATTAAGTTGGATGAGATAATTGCTTAGTTCACCTAAAACTCAAGAGGCTATGGAACCTACTTTGTTCGATCGCACCTTTCGCTCGGACTCGGGCGAGATTGTTCTGGCTCAGACGCCAAATCCCCCGCTCCTGGTTTGGTTGGCAGCGATTTTACTCCAACTGATTTTCACAAGCGGCAAGATCCATACAGGTTTAGATTTAGTCGCGTTTGGCTCCTTGTTCACCTGGGCGTGGCAGGAACTATTTGAGGGCGTTAACTACTTCCGCCGGGCCCTCGGCTTGGTCGTGTTGGTAGGTGTGCTCGCGCTTAGAATTCTTTTAAGTTGAGCATCAGCAATGTCGCCACGATGACGATCGGCAGGTGGACATCAGGCACGCGGAATGCGGCAGTACCTTGATAGTCAGGACTTACGCACTGCCTCTATATATAGCGGGTTCGTAGGGGCAAACCTCCTGTGGTTGCCCCTATATGCCAGTGTGCGAATGAATGCAGCGATCGCTCAGTGTGCAGGAGAGTCAGCTTGAAAGGACTCGATACTAACGGTGGGGAGTATGTCAAGTATCAATGTGCAAGGTTAAGCGAACGGTGTTAGTGATTCCAGTAGGGGCACGCCAGGTAGAAAGCCATCGCTTAATTAAATCGATCGATCCTACATTTTTCAGTGTTGAGCCATCCTCATCTAAGATAATTTCTCCTACGCGCCCATTCTGTGATATCGGAAACTCTAATACAATTTCACCACACAAGTCAGTTGGCAAGTTTACACTCTCTAGGTGTTGCATCAAAAAGTCAACTGCTACTTCATCCAATCCCGTGACGCTGACAATTTGCAGGTGAGGTTGCAAGGCTTCCAGTGTCAACTTATCTAAATCTGACTCTACTTCCTGCATTATATTGGGACTGAGCAAGCTGATATCAAATGCTTCTTCTGCCGACTCAAACTCTAATTCCGCTTTCTCCTTTTTAGACTCAGGTGGAGTATAAAATTGACGACAGTCTGATTGCGTCAATACAGTGGTTTGGGGGTGTTTACCCGCAACTCTATATAGCACTATCAAATCTTTGTTGGGCATCGGCTCAATGCTTTCTAGTTTCACCCGCACTATTTTTTCCTGGTATTCGCAGTGTATTTGGTGGGAGGTAGAGCGAACATCTGAGATTGCTACGCCAGCATCAATTTCTAATGTGACCTTATTATCATGTTTGGTGTGAGTTACCAACGGTAAGATAAATTTGTAATCACCCCGTTCAAATTTCAGACTATTTATGTAACTAATCGTAATCTCAATTTTATCGCCCGGTTTGATATTGGTTATCCTTTGTTCTAATGGACTATTTTGGCGGCTGCCATCTTTTTGCTCGGATATAGGTTGCTCTTTTGACCTTTTTTTGATAATGCCTTTAATTAGGCGATCGCCCATTTTAATTTCCATGTCATCCACTGTTGCATCCATTGGCAGTGGCAAGACATAGACAGCCTCTAAAGTTTTATTAAAAGGATTTTCAAACTTTTGTATCACTTGTACTCGTGACAAATTTCCAGCGATCGAGGCATGAACTTCAGTATGTGTCTGGGGCAATACTAGCTGCTGTTCTCCTGTCTGGAGATATAAGCCCCCTAACAAGCGATCGGAGGAATGATTGGTGGGCATGGGCATAACTTTTCCCTCAAAATCTAGGCAAATAAGTTACTGGCTTAATCCCGTACCTTCTTGCCATTGCAGTACAGGTTCGTTAATAATAATTTGGCTATTCTGAGTAATCCGCAGCAGTTTCTGAGTGAGAAGGTAACGCATATTACCTTCACCAGCAACAAACACACTACCACTGTTACTCATGGTAGGTAGATAGACTATATTTTCTGCCCCGTTTCTAAAAATAACATAAGTCCAATTACCACCACCTTGAGCCGCGCAGATTTGCACCGAAAAGTGTCTAGTTACGGCAGCGCGGTATAAATTCGTACTAGGCGGACAGCGGTTAATACGGTACTGGGCTACTTGGATGGCACTCGGTAAAATCACTGTTGCAGGCTGCTTCGGCAGTTTTGGGGTGATCCCTTGCAAGGCATCAGCACTCCTGTCAAGCGTCGTTAGTTCTATTGCTTCCACTGAGGGGTGCAACAACAAAAACGTCCCACAACCCACTAAAGCCAGCATAAATGCCTGTTGACAACGGTTTCCAAATATCATGGTTAAAATTCCTCTAGAAAATGAGGCTACTTGGAGTTTAACTTAATCAGGACTTACGCACACTGGCATATATAGGGGCAACCACAACAGGTTTGCCCCTACTCACCCGCTATATATAGAGGCAGTGCGCGATAGCGTCAGCCGTAGGCGAAGCGAAGCGTTAGCGCAGCCGCCCTTGGCGGATCGCACGATCTCACTTTTTCGCGGTGCTACCTTTATAATTAAGCTACGTCCCGTTCAAACTCGGCCTATGACCTACACCCCATCCAAACTACTGAGCTTTGAGGAGTTTATCGCCCAATATGGGGATAATACATGCTATGAACTAATTGATGGAGAACTCAGAGATATGGAACCTACTGGGCCTCACGAAGCGGTTGCCGGGAGTATCGCTGGTAGAATCTATGTCGAAATATTCCGGGCTAATTTAAACTGGTTGGTTCCAAAAACCTGTCTGATAAAACCACTATACGGTGAAGCCACAGCGCTGCGTCCTGACGTAGTTGTTTTAGATAAAGCCGAACTTAGACAAGAACCCCTTTGGCAAAAAGAACCCGTTATTTGTAACGGGAGTACCATTAAGCTTGTCGCTGAAGTGGTCAGTACCAATTGGCAAGATGATTATGCTAGAAAAGTAGAAGAATACGCTGTTTTGAATATACCAGAGTATTGGATTGTGGACTTTCGCGGTTTGGGGGGTTGGCAATTTATCGGCAATCCAAAGCAACCTACTTTCACAATCTGCCAGTTAGTTAACGGTGTGTACCAGCAGCAACAATATCGCTTGGGAGATACTATTTCTTCTTACCTGTTTCCAAATTTGCGATTGAGACTCGACGACATTATGCCGATATAAAACTCTGGGAGTTCTCTCGTGTCACTCTGGTGTAATACCAATTTAATTTAACGCAAGAAGAGAATTGAGCCAGTCACGCACTTCTCCTTTGCTAACGCGAGTGGAGGATTTGGAAGTACAAGTATCCTGCAAAATTTCAGATATTACCAGTTCATACGCGGGATTGTCACGCTCTATCACATCTAGCTGATCGTGACCTAATGCTTTCATATCCTCAAGAAGAATAGGCTCAGTTGAACTTGCTTGGGGCGGCAAATTCTTGCGAGCTTTCTTCCACGGAAACTCCAAGTGTGTCATACCACTAAGCCGATAGGCATGGTAACCACCAAATTGTTCCCAAATTTCTTCTAAAAGCTCTTTTTTATCCTTAGGTATCTGTGATAAAAATTCTTGGCTAGGGATAGGTAATTGATTAGCTTCAAATTCACTGTAAAACCTGTAAGCAGGAGGACACACAGGACCATATCGCCATGCTTGAATTACCTCATCAAACAATGGCTCATCGTCCAATGCCAAATTCCGAATTTGTGCATAATAAAGAAGCTTTTGAACCTTCATGTTGGTCATTTCAGCTTCTATCCCGTCCTCATAAGCTCTGACAATGAAATAGCGAGCCACATTGAGAGAATCGATCATAGCTCAAACCCGCAAATTAGATTAAAGGTGTTACCGTAGCAGGTTTTAAGGTAAGCACGCTTACCATTATACAGGATTATTCGCAGCAATCCATTCTTGGGCTTGCTCGATCGCCCATCGCCAAACATTATAGCAATTTCTTCCTTATCAACTTTACTATAACCTAAAATTTAAGAAAAGTCAAGACCTTTTCCAAAAAATTCCTATAGCTTAGACTTAGACAGGACTTACGTACAGCCCCGATATATAGCGAGTGAGTAGGGGCAAACCCCCTGTGTGTGCCCAGTGTGCCTAGTGTGCGTAAGTCCTGTTAGACGTGACGTTCTCCCCCACTAACTCTGACGGTATAGTGGGGGCTTCAAAGATAGAATATCCATTACTAACAGAGTAATCTATCTCTAAATTTTCACAGTTCAACGGGTGAGTATTCTCTA
>CASBRB010000486.1 GCA_949127975.1 Oscillatoriales cyanobacterium PMM_0019
GAAAAGCAGGTGCATATTGAACATTCAGCAGCCGCTCTTGTAGGGTGCGTTAATGAAATGTAACGCACCTATGCTAATTTTCGGTGCGTTACATTTCATTAACGCACCCTACAAGAGCGGCTGCTGAATGTTCAATATGCACCTGCTTTTCTTAAAACTGCCCCAACAGTTTGCAGCAAGATTTGCAAGTCTAAGCGGAGCGACCAATTTTCAATGTAGAACATATCCAGGCGAACTACTTCATCAAATTCAAGAATGTTCGATCGACCTGAAACTTGCCAAAGTCCTGTGATCCCGGGCAAAACTTCATGACGAATAGTGTGATGTAAAGAAGAAAATTTATTCACATCTCTCACAGGTAAGGGGCGAGGTCCGACTAGACTCATATCTCCCAATAAAACGTTAAAAAGTTGCGGTAGTTCGTCCAAACTGTAACGACGCAAGAATTTACCGACACGGGTGATGCGAGGATCGTCTTTAATTTTAAAGAGGATACCATCTTTGGTTTGATTGCTAGCTTCTAAATTGTTTTGGAGCTGTTCTGCATTAGGGACCATAGTCCGAAATTTCCACATTTTAAACTCTTGCCCCTTTAAACCTATACGGGTTTGCTTGTAAAAAATAGAACCTGGAGAATCTAGTTTTATCAGCAAAGCAATGACTAACAAAACTGGTAATGTTACCAATAAAATTAAAACAGTTAAACAAAAGTCACTCATCCGCTTTACGAAAAATTGGCTGCCGGTAATTATCGGAGAATAAAAATCTATCGAATGTATTCCTCCTAACATAGACACTCCGGTTTGGCGATAAATTTGTTTTAATTCTGGATATAAAATATGCAGGTTAATTCCAGATTTTTCAAACAGCCAAAAGATAAACATTCTGTTATTGATAGCTCTCCAATCAACAAAAACTTCGGTGGCTCCCAGACAATTAATTTTGGCAATTGTTTCTGTACGCCTGTTTAGGTCTAACGAACTAGCCTCAGCCATTCCAACTAAATGGTAGCGTTCTTCTTTTTTGAGTAAACCTGCTATTTTTTCTTGGTATAGTTTATCGCAAATAATGAAAGTCGGCTCGGCAAACCATCCTTTTAAACAAAGAGCTTCAAGAGTAACATTCAACCCAAACCTTCCTGCACAAGTAAATCCCACGCTCAGCAGCAAAGACCATATAAAGGTCGATCGGGGAATAAAAAGACTTGGTTGAGAAAAGAAAGCGACAAGCAGCAGCAAACCATGTGCAAACATCAGCGCTTTAACAACACCTAAGTAGTTACGACGTTGTTCGCCAACTCCATAAAAACCTTGGATTGCCAGTAGTCCAATTTGAATAACCAGAGTTGGCAACATTGCCAGTGGGTTATTGTGTGGGTTAAAAGTAAAATCTAAAGGAGTAGTATAAGTTTCAGCTATCCACCAGGCAAAACACAGAAGAGTAGAATCTACCAAAAGCAATGCCATCAATCCCAGCAACCATTTACCCCAACCCTTGCGTATGCTTGTCAGTGCAGGCTCGCGCAAGTCTAGCTTGGGCTTGGACGCTTTTATTGGTTGAGAGCTGGGTGTAGGGTGTACGGGGGTGGGGGACAAAGAAAGTGCCAGAGGTAGTGGCACTTTGCTGATTAATTGGCTGAGGTGTTCGCCCCCCTCCAAACAAACTGGCTCAGCTACCTGTTCGATGCACGCATCTAACCTAACGTTGCTCGATGTCTGCTGTGACATACTTATTACCTTGCGGGCGTTACTATATGTGATCCCTGACGATCGCCCTTATTACATAATATTACCTGAGATAGACCGCAAAGCAACAAATTGAAGATTTTTTTTTAAATAATTCTCAATAGTTAGTGCTTATACATTTTTGTTAAAATTTGTTTCTCGTTTGTTTCTCGTTCCCAGGCTCTGCCTCCCGATTCAAGGCACTAACCTCGGTAGCGAGTGCAACCTCTGACTTTCGGCAGAGCCTCCAAGAGTCCGTTCCCAGGCAGAGCCTGGGAACGAGCAAAGGTTACGAGAGTCACCTTTGAACTGTCAACAACTCAACTGGCAAGCGCTTAAAGGCAAGACGCTCGTTTTCGATATCTACAAAAATGGTGTCCCCATCGTGGAATTCGCCCCTTAAAATAGCCTTAGCGATCGGCGTTTCTAGTTCCCGCTGAATGGCTCGCTTCAGAGGACGGGCACCAAAAACAGGATCGTATCCTACCTCGGATAAAAAGTCAAGGGCAGCATCGGAAATTTTGAGGGACATCTTGCGATCGCGCAGTCGTTGTCCGAGTCGCTGCACCTGGATTTGGACAATCTGCCGCAGTTCGGACTTCTGCAAGCCGTGGAAGATAATAATCTCATCAATCCGATTGAGGAATTCTGGACGGAAGCTAGTCCGCATCGCATCCATGACGCGGCTACGCATTTCTTCGTAGCGAGATTCATCACTAGCAATATCCAGAATATACTGAGAACCAATATTGCTAGTCATGATAATCACGCTGTTCTTGAAGTCTACCTTATGCCCTTGGGCATCGGTGACGCGACCATCATCCAGAATTTGCAGCATGACGTTGAAGACATCCGGGTGAGCCTTTTCGATTTCGTCGAATAGCACCACTGCGTAAGGACGACGGCGGATAGTTTCAGTTAGTTGTCCGCCTTCTTCGTAACCGACATATCCAGGAGGAGCGCCAATTAGTCTAGAAACGGCGTGTTTCTCCATGTACTCGGACATATCGATCCTTACTAAGGCTTCTTCAGTGTCGAACAGGTAAGCAGCTAAAGCTTTCCCCAGTTCCGTCTTGCCAACACCAGTAGGACCGAGGAAAATAAAGCTGGCAGTAGGGCGATTCGGATCGGCTAAACCAGCACGCGATCGCTGTATGGCATCGGCAACCGCTTTTACAGCCTCATCTTGCCCAATTACCCGCTGGTGCAGTTCATCTTCCAGGTGCAAGAGTTTTTCTACCTCTGTTTCTACTAGCTTGCTGATGGGAATTCCAGTCCACTTGGAGATGATTTCAGCAATATCGGCTTCGGTGACTTCTTCCCGGAGCAGAGTTTTACCGCTGGTTTGAGCTTCAGCGAGCTTGGTTTCAGCTTCTTCGAGTTGTCGGTGCAGATTAGTCAACTTACCGTATTTTAGTTCGGCGGCACGGTTGAGGTCGTAGTCCCGTTCGGCTTGTTGGATTTCAATATTAACTCGATCGATCTCTTCTTTGATAGCCTGAATCTGGTTAATAATATCTTTTTCAGACTGCCACTGACCATTTAATGCCCGTTGATCTTCTTTGAGATCGGCGAGTTCTTTTTCCAATCTTTCCAAACGTTCTTTGGAGGCGCTGTTGCTTTCTTTTTGTAGCGACAGCCGTTCCATTTCCAACTGCAAAATCTTGCGATCAATTTCGTCGAGTTCTTCTGGTTTGGAGGTAATTTCCATTTTCAGCCTTGCGGCAGCTTCATCGACTAAATCTATTGCTTTGTCCGGTAAGAAGCGATCGCTTATATACCGATTAGACAAAGTTGCCGCTGCCACTAAGGAGTTATCAGAAATCTTCACCCCGTGGTGAACTTCGTAACGTTCCTTTAGTCCTCGGAGAATCGAAATTGTATCGGATACTGACGGCTGATCGACATATACTTGTTGGAAGCGACGTTCTAGAGCAGCATCTTTCTCTATATACTTCCGGTATTCATCCAGAGTTGTGGCACCAATACAGCGCAATTCACCCCGCGCTAGCATCGGCTTAAGCAAGTTACCCGCGTCCATTGCTCCTTGAGTGGCACCAGCACCAACAACGGTGTGAATTTCATCAATAAAGAGAATAATATTGCTTTTAGCGTCAGTGACTTCTTTGAGAACGGCTTTGAGGCGTTCTTCAAATTCACCTCGGTACTTAGCACCAGCAATCAAGGAACCCATATCCAGAGCCATCAAACTGCGATCGCGCAGCGATTGGGGTACATCTCCGCTGACAATCCGCTGGGCTAGTCCTTCGGCAATAGCTGTTTTACCGACACCTGGTTCCCCAATTAGGACAGGGTTGTTCTTAGTGCGGCGAGAGAGAATTTGAATGGTGCGGCGAATTTCATCATCCCGCCCAATCACAGGGTCTAGCTTACCTTCACGGGCAAATTGTGTCAAGTCGCGCCCATATTTTTCCAGTGCTTGATATTTGCCTTCTGGATTTTGGTCAGTCACTTTCTGGCTCCCACGAATTTGGGTGATAATATTTTTTAGCTTGGCTTCATCTAGTTTGAATTCCTGAAATAGGCTTCTACCAAAGCGCTCATCTTTAGGATAAGCCAGCATCAGGTGTTCGATCGAAATGAAGTCGTCTCCCAACTCTTTACGAAAGGCTTCAGCTCTATCCAGGAGTGTATCCAGGCTGCGCCCTAGATATACCGAGCCACCGCTACCAGAAATTTTAGGCTGGCGCTGAGTAAATTGCTCTACGGCGTCGCGCACTCGCGGCACGCTCGCCCCAGCTTTGGTAAAAATACTGGTAGCTAGCCCTTCTTGCTCTAGGAGCGACTTCATCAGGTGTTCAGTTTCGATCTGTTGCTGCTGGGCTTCTTTTACAATATCTGGAGTGTGAGCGATCGCTTCCCAAGCTTTTTCGGTAAACTGTTGTGGATTAGTTGGTTGCATTCTGGGTTATCTCCTCCCCTTCTATAGTTAATTTATATATCTACAGCCATTGTAGAAAAGGCGAGACGATGGTTAGGTCGGTATTTGCGGCAATATATTGGGTATTACCACCCGCCAGATATCTGCCGTAGCGTAGCCCCAATAGCAGTAAGTGTAAATGCCTATTCCATCAGAAATTCAAGCGCTGATTGACAGACTGAACCGAGAGTTAGATGAAACTGAGCGAGACTCAACCGAAGGTCTGAATTTAATTAGACCTTTATTGTCCAGATTTCAAGATAATGTTAGGCTGATCCAATTTTTTGCTCTCTTTAACAATGCTTTACTCTTTGTAGAAATTTCTCGAAGACGGATACAGGCTATTGCTGACCGCATTTCAGCACCGGATGTGACAAACGAGGAAATTCAGGAAGCTGGACAAGATTTGGGAGAACTGCTGGGACGAACGCTAGAAGCTACAATAAGAGGCAGGCAAATTTTAGATTTTTTGGAGAATTTACGATGAGAGAGCTACCGGATGAAAAAACACTCGATCGCCTGATTGAACTTGCAAAAGATTTTGAACAAAAGGCGAAAGATTTATACGATCTATCAACAGAGATAGATGAGAAGTGGCGTGTTCGCTTGGAGTCAAGACGTAGGACAGCTATTCATAAAGTTAGTAGTAGTAGGGTGGGTTAGCGTTAGCGTAACCCACCATCGATTGCTAGTTGTGGCTCATACCGACCGAAGCGATCGGATTCGGATTATTAGCGCAGCAACACACCGAGATCGGAGGTTCTATGAAGAAGGAAATTGAGCAAGAAATGGAAGATGAGTTGCTCCCTGAATATGATTTTTCGCAATTTGAGGGAGGTGTCAGGGGTAAATATGTCGATCGCTATCGAGCAGGCACAAACTTAGTCCTCTTAGATCCTGATGTTGCTCAAGCTTTTCCGA
>CASBRB010000487.1 GCA_949127975.1 Oscillatoriales cyanobacterium PMM_0019
AATATATATAGAACTTTATTTTTAAAATGCCTGTTGAAGTTACGCTAAGTTTACCAGAAAACGTGGTTGAGTCTGCTCAACGTCTTGGAGATGCCACCCAGCGAGATGTGGCAAAAGTTTTGGCTGATACCCTAGCAATGTTATTGCCTGTATGGGAAAATCTGCCAGACAGCAACGTCTATTCTCCAGTATCGAGTCTTTCGGAGCGAGAGTTACTGGCGTTAGCTGATTCAAAAATGGATGCGGTTCAAAACCAACGGCTAGGCGAACTACAAGCGAAAGGGAAAACTGTTGGGTTAATGTCAGCAGAAAATTACGAGCTACTAGCGTTAATCCAAGTTTACCAAATTGGACAACTGCGGAAGTCAGAAGCTTTGGCTGAAGCCTTTAAAAGAGGTTTGCTGACTAATTTACATCCATGAGTAACTTTCGAGAAAGTGTCCGTCAAACAGTCAGACAGCGATCAGGAAACCGTTGCGAATATTGCCTGAGTCATCAAGATTATATCATGGGTTGGCTTCAGATTGACCATATTTATCCCTTAGCAAAAGGAGGTACAGATACAGAAGATAATCTGTGCTTGGCGTGTGAGCTTTGTAATCAGTATAAGTGGACGAAAACAGAAGGGATAGACCCTGAAAGTGGAGAAAATGTGGCGCTGTTTAACCCTCGACAACAGCAGTGGAGCGAAAATTTTACCTGGAGTGAAGATGGAACTGAAATTATCGGTCTGACAGCTTGCGGTCGAGCTACATTAATAGCGTTGAGTTTGAATAATACTCTAGCGGTTACTGTCCGTCGTAATTGGGTGAGAGCAGGTTGGCATCCTCCAACAGAAGCAGGATTTACGCAGACTGGGCATATATAGCAGGAGTCAGCGAGTCTGCGAGTCTGCGAGTCAGGAGTAAAGCCTTTACTGTGACTGGATTTGAGATTGAGAGAATGTCCTAACCGCCAAGGCTGTTGCTATATAGGGGCTTGAGCAGGGGATTGCCCCTACGAACCGCTATATTTAGAGGCAGTACTACAGTACTGATTTCGTTAACCCAACCCGTCGAGCACCGGGTTTTTGGGATTACTCTATCGACAGCCTAGGGCTTACTACAAGACGCTCAATCCCAGAACCTACAAAGATTGGGCGAGGTGATAACGGCTGGTTAATTTATCCAACTGTTGTACTAACATACTCAGGAATAAGCCAACATCGGTGACTACGCCCACAGATTCCACAGAACCCCGATCGCTTAACTTCGTCACCACCGCTGGGTTAATATCTACACATACCATTTTCACCCCAGCAGGCGTCATATTCCCCACGCCGATCGAATGCAGCATCGAAGACAGCATCAAGATCATGTCTGCTCCTGCAATTAAACGGGAATAGTCTTCTTGAGCTTTAATCAAATCCATCTGCGTATCTGGCAGGGGACCATCATCGCGGATAGATCCGGCAAGGGAGTAAGGCACACCAACCCGGACGCACTCGTATAATACCCCACTCTTAAAAATGCCTTGTTCCACTGCTGCCGCAATGTTACCACAACGGCGGATAGTGTTAATCACTTTCAGGTGGTGGCGATGTCCGCCACGAACGGCGACACCTCGTTTCATATCCACCCCTAAGGAAGTGCCCATCATCGCTTGCTCGATGTCATGGACGGCGATCGCATTCCCGCCTAACAACGCCTGCACGTAGCCTTCCCGAATTAATTGCGCTAGGTGTTCGCCACCACCAGTATGGATTACCACTGGTCCTGCGGTCACTACTACTTTACCACCGCGATCGCGAATTTGGCGCAATTCCCACGCCACTTGCTCAACCACCAACTCTACCCGGCGTTCGCTGGAAACCCCTGCTGACATAAAGCTGAATTCCTGGGAGTTGCGTTGCTCCCGCGATTCTGTCTTCCGCACTGTACGGATGCCTTGAATGTCAACTACCACCTGTTCGCCTACTTCTAAATCCCGCAGTAGCTTGCACCGTGCCACTATAGCATTAGCAGTCTGAGTCAGTGCGATCGCTCCATCCATCCGTTGATTTTGCACCCGCAACCACTCTCCCTTAACTCGAACTTCTGTAGGATAAATGGTAGTTACATAGAAGTCATCCGGAGCCACTCCTGCTTGAGTTATAGCTTCCAATTTCGCATCGCGCTCGTCTTGGGGCAAATTTACTGCACCCAAATCAATCAACTGGGTGAGGATAGCCTCCATGACTTCGTGATCCGGAGCCGACACCTTTACCTCTGCTGAAGAGGTACTTTGCCGTTGCTCTCCCAAGTCAAACTTCAGCACCTGGAAACTGCCCCCAGCTTCCACAATCTTGTCTAACGCACGGTTAATCAAGCCAGTATCCAGCAAATGTCCTTCCAGCCGAATGATCCGACTTTCCACTGCTATATTGGCATGGATTTCGGCTTGCATCGGCTCAGTTACTCGTAGCGTCAGGCATTTAGCAGCCCCACCAGCTTTGAGAAATTCTGTCAGCCCCGTTTGTATCACCTTGAAGCCAGCGTCTGCTAAGCGCTGTTTCAGGCTTTTACCCGCCTCGTTCATCACCACCAATTTATTCACGTTGACGGCGTTACAAGCGAAATTTACGGCATCCGCTTCCTCAATTGGTATCCGCTTCTCTTCCGGCACTCGCATTTCTATCAAGCGATTCGAGTACGAGTCAAATGCTGGGGGATAGTAGAGCAGATAGCCACCTGTGAGGGGACAAAAGCAGGTATCTAGGTGATAAAACCGCTCATCCATCAGCCGCAGCGATAGCACCTCGATGTCCAGCCATTTGGCTATATATGGGTGGGAGTCAAGTTCTGAACGGAAACCGTATCCCGCCCACAGCCAGCGCCCTTCTCTGTCTAATAGCGCATCACCTGCGCCTTCAAAGGGCAAATCTTGGGGCAATTGATATACCGTGTAGCCTTTTGTTTCAAACCACTGTTTAAAAAATGGCTCTTCTCCCTGACGCTCTTTGTGGTAAAATCTGCTCAGGACTACATTTTGTCCCAACACTAAACCAGCGTTTGCTGTAAACACCATATCCGGCCAACCCCTTTGGGGTGCGACCAAATCAACAATGGCATACTCTTTGAGTATGAGGTGCAGTTTTTGCCACTGTTCCACGGCGCGATCGCGTGACGATTTATGAATATTTCCCTCCATCCAGGGATTAATCACATAATCCACGTCGTAGTGGTCGGGAGGGCACATGAGGAAGCTGATGTCAGTAGTCATACACGGAGTTCAGATAATATAGACGCGAGAAACTTTTTGTGACCTTTAGGGACTTTTACCCCACAGCCCGAGCAATTTTATGATTTGAGGATTCACTTTAACGATATGTCCGCTGCGTTTTACCGCTACTGCTGCCAAAATCCTTATGAATACACTCCACTCTACATCCTAAATTGACTTTGCCTATTTGTCAACTATTTACCGTTGATGTAGTTCTAGTGACTCTATCGACGAGTGGTCCCTGTTACCTAAAAAAGTTCGGGAGCATGAAAGCCCCCGTGTTTTAACCGGGGGATGAAATGTGACACGGCAAATTCATTTGGCAGAAAGACTTGACAAGCTTGTGGATGATGGTTTACCATAAGGCTAAGTTGAGTGTAAAGGTCATGTCCACAACCGTCTTAGAATTCAAGGTCAAAGGCAAAAAAGAGCAGTTCGTTGCCATAGAAGAGGCGATACGGACTGCTCTTTTTATTAGAAATAAGTGCCTGAGACTCTGGATGGATAGTAAAGGTGTGGGTCAATATGACCTAAGTGCGTACTGTAAGGTTCTAGCTGCCGAGTACAAATTTGCTGGGGAGTTAAACTCAACGGCACGTCAAGCGGCAGCGGAACGGGCATGGTCAGCAATAAAACGGTTTTTTGACAACTGTAAAGCTAAGGTTACTGGTAAAAAGGGTTATCCCCAGTTCAGGAAACATGGTCGATCGGTTGAATATAAAACCAGTGGCTGGAAGTTGTCGGAGAACAGAAAAGCGATAACCTTTACTGATAAAAAAGGAATTGGTAAGTTAAAGCTCATTGGCACTTACGACCTGAGCTATTATCAGATCGATCAGATTAAACGGGTACGCTTAGTCAAACGTGCCGATGGGTATTATTGCCAGTTCGTGATTCAGATAGACCCGCCCAAAGTTGAAACGGAGCCGACTAACCGCGCTGTTGGCTTGGATGTTGGGATTGCTGCGTTTTATACTGATTCGACTGGGTTGCTCCAGCCAAATCCAAAGTTTTATCGTGAGGGAGAGAAGAGACTAAAGAAACTACAACGCCGTCTTTCTCGAAAGTTTGACTTGGAGAGAAAGAAAAATAAGCTTCAACAGTCTAGCAACTATCACAAAGCTAGAAATCGAGTAGCAAGACAGCACCTCAAAATAAGTAGGCAACGTGAAGAACATGCTAAGAGAGTAGCGCGTTGCGTAATCCAGTCTAACGATTTGGTAGCCTATGAAGACTTGAAGGTACGAAACTTAGTTAAGAATCACTGTCTCGCCAAATCAATAAATGATGCTGGTTGGTATCAGTTCCGACAATGGGTAGAACGATTTGGACAAAAAATGGGCAAGGTAACAATTGCTGTACCGCCTCATTATACGTCGCAGGAATGTTCAAATTGTGGAACTATTGTCAAAAAATCTCTAAGCACCCGCACCCACAAATGTGCTTGTGGTGCTGAATTAGACCGAGACTTTAATGCTGCTATCAACATATTAAGGCGTGGATTAGCTACGGTGGGGCACACCGGAACTTGGGTCAACGATGACCTGAACGCTTGGGGAGAGGGAACCAATACTAAAACAGGAGAAATCCTGTCTTGGCAAGTTCGCTCTGCGAACCAAGAATCCCCCGGTTAGAAACCGGGGGAGTGTCAATCAAAATCGTTATGACTATGATATAGTTGCAACAGTAGATAAAGAATCGATCGTTAGCTGTACAGGCAGTGTCTCATACATGATATCTTGCACCTGTCAGTATAACCTGCTACGTAGGGGCAATCGCCCTGTGGTTCTCCCGATCGGGCGGGAAATGCCGCAAGATTTTAATCAAAGACAAAGCCTGCAAGTTATGGCAGATACAAAGACACCGAATGAATACTAAAGGAGAAAAGTTCATGACTCACCACAATGAAGGCTGTCTTCGAGTTGGACAACCAGCCCCTGAATTTACCGCCACAGCAGTAGTAGATCAGGAATTCAAGACGGTTAAACTGTCTGACTATAAAGGCAAGTATGTGGTTTTGTTTTTCTATCCCTTAGACTTCACGTTTGTTTGCCCTACTGAGATTACAGCCTTTAGCGATCGCTACCCAGAATTCAAGGAAATAAACACAGAAGTCCTCGGGATATCCGTTGACAGTGAATTTTCTCATTTAGCTTGGATTCAGACCGATCGCAAAGAAGGTGGCGTCGGCGACCTAAACTATCCTCTGGTTTCCGACATTAAGAAAGAAATTAGCAGTGCTTACAACGTTCTCGATCCAGATGCAGGCGTTGCCTTGCGTGGATTGTTCATTATTGATAAAGAAGGCATCATTCAGCACGCTACCATCAATAACCTGTCCTTTGGTCGTAACGTTGAAGAAACCCTCCGCACCTTGAAGGCTATACAATACGTCCAGTTTCACCCAGACGAAGTCTGCCCCGCTGGCTGGCAACCGGGAGACAAAACAATGGTTCCCGATCCCGTTAAAAAGAAGGTTTACTTTGCATCTGTGTAAACCTGAACAAGCTTGTTAGTTGATTGTTGACAGTCAACAGTCAACGTTTTAAAAGTAACTACTTTAATCGCTAGATTATGCTGACTTCAAATAATTTCACCGGCTTATTTAACGAACGCTTTTTTCGTAATTTTGTTCCCATTCCTGCCACAAACAACCTGCATTTGGGACAAATAACACCAGACTTTGAACTACCTGATATTACCAACGGACGTGAAGTCAAGTTATCAAAGTACAGAGGTGTGCAGCCTGTAATTATTGCCTTCACCCGCATTTTTACCGAAAACCAATACTGCCCCTTGTGCTATCCTCACATCAAAGGGATGAACGAAAACTACGAGCAGTTCACCGCTAGGGGTGTTGAGTTGTTGATGATTACCAGTACCGACAAATACCAAAGCCAAAAAGTTGTTAAAGACCTGAAGCTAAAAATACCCTTGCTCAGCGATCCTAGCTGTTTAACGTTCCAAGCTTATCAAGTAGGTCAAGCTTTAGGCGCACCTCTACCTGCTCAGTTTGTAATAGATAGTCAGGGGAAATTGCGGCTGAAACATTTGTTTTCCTTCTTTTCCCCTAACGCCGAAATCGAATCGCTACTGGACTATGTGGCAGCGTTGTAGTAGCTACAGGCGCACCTGGGACAAATGACTACGAGGATTGAAGCTGCGGCTGGCGCGGATTTTCTCGTAGGATTCCCGATCAATCGGGCTGAGGTCTTTAGGCGGGACAATCACAATTTTCACCAGTTGGTCGCTCCGTACACCTTTGATGTTTGGCCAACCCTTGCCACGCAACCTGAGGGATTGACCGGATTTCACACCTGCAGGAACATTGACAGTGACAGAGCCCTCAGGCGTGGGCACTTCAATCGGTCCTCCTAAGACAGCTTCATCTGGCGTGACGGGCACTTCACAGATGAGATTATCCCCCTCAAATTGAAAGAATGGGTTCGGCTGAAGTTCTACATTTAAGTACAAGTCGCCCCGCTGCTGGTTGTAGGAATTCATTTGACCTTTTCCTCTAATCCGAACGCGGATTCCTGGTTTAGCGCCAGGGGGAATCCGGACTTCTATGGTTTCACCGTTCACAGTGAAGCGCTTCTGAACGCCGTGGAACGCCTCAGACATACTTAGGCTGATATTTGCTTCTCGATCGGCCCCTACTGCTGTGCGACTGTCAAAGCCGGAAACATCACCGAACCCATCAAAGCCGCTAAAGCCAGTTGTTCCACCTGATTGAGTGCGGTAAGTGTAAGTGCGACTTCCACCCGTGGTAGGACCTGTGGTATTAAAGCGACCTAGCAATTCATTGATAAATTCATCAAAATTGGCATACTGACTAAAGTCAAAGCCGCTAACATCAACATTAACATTACCTCCGCCACCAGGCGGCCGTCCAGTTCCTGCTTGTTTCCAGTATTGACCGAATCGATCGTATTTCTGACGTTTTTCTGGGTCGGATAGAATTTCGTAGGCTTCGCTGACTTCCTTGAAACTTGCCTCCGCCTCCTTGTTGCCAGGGTTCATGTCGGGGTGATACTTCCGTGCCAAGCGCCGATAATTTTTCTTAATCTCGTCAGCACTAGCGTTTTTACTCACTCCCAAAATGGCGTAATAATCCTTGAAGTCGGTCGCAGCCATTAGCCTAGCCTCCTCTTGTCTTAAGATTTATTTTAGATTTTTTTCTTTATAGCGTCTAGAGCTGACGATGCGATCGCTCTGGGAGTTCCCCGTCCTAATCACAGATGAGGACGGGGTAGGCTTTAAATCACAGTGTCATCAGGAATTACCGCATTTTTCAGCACCACGACAATGCCGCTGCGGATGTAGAAACCATCTTTTTCGCGCTCAGCCTCTTGCACCCTGTCTTTATTAATAATCTTGACATTGCAACCAATGCGGGCATTTTTGTCAATGATGGCACGACGAATGGTGGTTCCGGTACCAATGCCTAGGGCAACAACATTAGTTTCACAGTTGGATTGTCGTTCGGCGAAGGGGGCGTAGAAATCTGAACCTAGTACTAGAGAATCTTCAATAGTGCAGCCTGCTTCAACGCGCGATCGCACCCCCAATACAGAATGATGAATCCGGCAATTTTTCAAAATGCAGCCTTCTCCAATCATTGATTCTGTAATTTGGCAATCCAGAAACTTGCTAGGAGGTAAGTAACGGGAGCGCGTGTAAATAGGGGCTTGCTCATCGTAGAAACTGAACGGTGGCTTTGGTTGCTCTGTCAGAGCCAGATTGGCGTCATAGAAAGCTTCAATCGTTCCAATATCTTCCCAGTAGCCGTCAAATAAGTAAGCTTGTACGTTATAGTCGGGCGCTGCCGCTGGGATAATTTCTTTACCAAAATCCGTCTGTTGCAGGTTTTTTCCCAACAAATCGCGCAGGACTTCTTTTTTGAAAACATAAATCCCCATAGACGCAATATAGGGACTTTGTTTCGCCTGTTCTGGTGTTAGCCCTAATGTAGTCGTATCCACCTGCATCTTAGCTAAGGCATCTCCTTTTGGCTTTTCGCTAAAGTCAACTACTCGACCTGAAGCATTTATTTTCATCAAGCCAAAATCAGAAGCGCGTTGACCATCCATCGGCACAACAGAGATAGTAATATCAGCCTGGGTTTCACGATGACGTTCCACAAACAGGCGATAGTCCATGCGGTACAGGTGATCCCCCGACAAAATGAGGTATTCATCAACATCCCACTCATTCAACAACCAAACATACTGGCGAACAGCGTCAGCAGTGCCCTGAAACCAGTTAGGGTTTTCTGGCGTTTGCTGAGCTGCTAGCACCTCAACAAATCCCTCCATGAACCCAGAAAAATTATAGGCACGGGCAATATGGCGATTCAGAGAAGCTGAGTTAAATTGTGTCAAAACGTAGATTTTGAAAATCTCTGAGTTAATGCAGTTACTGACGGGTATATCTATCAAGCGATACTTACCTGCCAGTGGCACCGCAGGTTTAGCCCGCAGCTTAGTCAGCGGGTAAAGACGGGTGCCTGCACCCCCTCCGAGAATAATGGCTAATACTCTTTTCACAAAAACACCTCTCAACTGCCGATAAAGTCCCACGTTCAGTGTGGAACTGTCTGGAACAGTTGACAAGGGGGAGGGGTGAAAACGGTTGACTGTTGGCAGTTGACTGTAAACAGCTCCAGTCCGTTGCCTATTATAGTACCTTCTCAACAACATGAGTTAACTAGAGCCTGAGCTAATTGCTCTATCCGCAGGGGTTTGCTGAGATAATCGTTCATACCTGCCTCCAAGCACATCTCCCTATGTCCCTCGACGGTATTAGCTGTGATGGCAATAATCCTAGGACGTTCTTCCGGTTTCCAATCTTGGCAAATCCGACGAGTGGCTTCTATCCCATCCATCTCCGGCATTTGGATATCCATCAGGATGACATCATAAGGTTGGCGATGTAGTGATTCTACCGCTTCGAGCCCATTGTTGGCGATATCGGCCTGGTAGCCTAAACGCTTGAGAACCTGGAGCATCAGTTTTTGATTCACCACGTTATCTTCAGCCACCAGAATCCGCAGTGGTAAGCTTTCGGCTAATTTTGGGTTACTCTGAGGAAGTTGCTGGGATAAATCTGTACTCACATTAAAACTGCATTGCTCGTGTATATTCTCAAAGATGCCGATGGGAAGGTGTAGAACACTGCCAAAGAGGGAGAGGGAAACCCTTCTTCTTCAGCCACCTTTATATTCTAAACCTCGCTTAAATTTTAAGCTGTCTGGCTAAACCTGCCTTTCAGCGACTGCGACTAAAGAAAATCGCCGCCAACACAATCAATCCTAACAGAGCAAGGGGAACCCAGAGCGAGACAAGCTGGTACATCTTTGTGGTTGTTATCTTGGCAACTACCCTGAGAAATTAGTAATTCTTATTATACAATAATAAATTACCAATTAAATTTTATCTTAAAACCAAACATGACATCACCAGACACAGTGTTGTGGCTAGAAGAAAGAACAGCTTTAGGTATTCTACCGACAAAAGTTAAGATAGCGATCGCTCAAGAAATTTCATCTCAAGTTGTCCAGGCTAACCACCGCCTAGTGATAGAAGACACTCCCCCAGAAGCATTATACATCCTTATCCAAGGGCGATTGGAAGCAGACCGTACCCATCAAACTGGTTCCGCGTGGCTGATGAGCTTACTACCTGGAGCCACCATTAACTTACAGGAGCTCCTCTTAGGGCAGCAGGCGCAAAGAACCATCCTCACCCTCTCAGAGTGCCTGCTATGGTTTATTCCTGCCGAACGGTTTCAGCAATTAGTAGCCCAATACCCGGAAATTACCCAAACTTTCTCCCAGCAGCTAGCTCAGGAACTAGCCCAACTTTCTTCACTTTTAACTTATGAACAAGAGCGTCAGGCGGCATTACGCCCTTATCTAGTAACCAAAGCCAAACGCGGCGTTGTTGGTAAAAGTCGTTATGCGATGCGACTACGGCAGCAAATTAGACAAGCGAGTGAGGATACGCGCCCAGTGCTGATTTTCGGAGAGCCAGGGCTAGAGAAAGATAACACCGCAGCTCTAATTCACTTCGGTTCCCCAAAACGCCGAGAACCAATAATTAAACTAGATTGCAGTACCTTACAGACCAGCGGTGCCGACTTATTTGGTCGCGCCAGCGGTAAACTAGGCCTACTCGACTGGCTCGGTGAAGGAACTTTACTGCTCAACAATATTCAAGAACTACCCGCCGACTTGACACCTAAAATAGCTCAATTGCTAGAAACTGGCACTTACACCCCAGTCTCTCGTCCGCAAGAAGCCAGCACAATGCCTCGCGCTTGTCTAGCCCGTATTATTATGATAGCAGAAAAACACCTCCCCTCTATAGAGCGTCAGGTAGGTCATTTAATCAAAGTGCCACCACTGCGAGTACGAAAAGCCGATATTAGCGCCCAAGTGGAATACTACATTAGCTTGTTTTGTCGAGCCAAAGGCATGGCTAAACCCCATCTGACACCAGAAGCTTTGCGAGGGTTACAAGCGTATGATTTCCCAGGTAATCTCAGAGAATTGCAAAACTTAGTAGAACGGGCGCTGGTGCAGTCTGCTGGTGCTTCAGAGCTAACAGAAGAAATTTTCTGGGCGGCACCAACTAAGAAAAAGCAATTTCGTGTTAATCTCTTAAATGCTTATCCTAACCTGCGCCAGTTTCTGCGCAGTCAATGGTGGCCCGACAGAATTAATTATGGCTTCACCTTGTGGTTTTTTGCTGTTGTCGTCGGGCTGTTATTTTTTGGTCCCCAGAATCGCGCCCAAAATGTAGCATTAAATTTATTCTGGGCTTGGTGGTGGCCGTTAGTATTGCTGGGCTTTCCCTTTGTCGGGCGTCTGTGGTGTGCTGTGTGTCCGTTTATGATTTATGGAGAAGTCACCCAGAAACTTTCCTTGTGGCTGTTTCCGCGTCAACTGAAGCGATGGCCTAGAGAGTCTGCTGAAAAATGGGGAGGATGGTTTTTATTTGGGTTATTTGCCTTAATTTTCCTGTGGGAAGAACTTTGGGATTTAGAAAATACGGCTTACCTCTCTGCTTGTTTGCTGCTGTTAATTACTGCTGGGGCAATGATTTTTTCGGCTATTTTTGAGCGCAGGTTTTGGTGTCGGTATCTGTGCCCGATCGGCGGAATGAATGGTTTATTTGCTAAACTATCGATGACTGAACTACGGGCGCAGCAAGGTACTTGTTCCGCTGAATGTACTACCTATCAGTGTTATAAAGGTGGTCCCCAAAAAGGAGAGGGATTGGAAACTGGTGGGTGTCCGTTATATTCTCACCCAGCACAGTTACAAGATAATCGGGATTGTGTGTTGTGCATGACTTGTCTCAAAGCTTGTCCTCACCGATCGGTAGAGTTAAATTTGCGCCCCCCTGGAATTGAGCTATGGACAACTCATGTGCCTCGCACTTACGAGGTGGCGCTGTTGATGTTAATGTGGGGAGCAGTATTTTTGCACCGGATACCGGAATGGCAATCTGAGGTGGGCTTGAACCTTGATTTAACTCAGTTTTTGCCTCACTTGGGATTATCTCTAGCAGCATTGATGATTCCCGTTGGTGTAATGTTGCTCGCTTATGGGTTGATGCATCTGTGGCACCGCTTATTAAAAAATTGCAAGCCTAAATCTTTTGTGGAACTGGCTTATGGGTATTTGCCGCTGGTGTTGGGAGCAAACCTAGCTCACTATTTGAATTTGGGATTGGGAGAGGCAGGACGAATTTTGCCAGTAACTTTTGCTACTTTTGGCTTGAACGGTGAAACTTTGCCAGTATTGGTAGCTCACCCAGCGGTAATTGAATTTTTGCAGGTAACGACGCTGATTGTTTCAGTGCTGTTAACAGTGCTGTTAACGCAAAAAATTGCTCGTCAGCCGATGCGTTATCTCCTCCCCCAATATTTGGGAGCATTAGTGCTGGCTGTTTGGCTGGCTGATTTGGTTTAAGTTGTGAGCATATATAGGGGCAACCACAGGGGGTTTGCCCCTACGAACCCGCTATATATATAGCAAGTCTAAATCATTTATAAAAATACCCTCACCCCCAACCC
>CASBRB010000488.1 GCA_949127975.1 Oscillatoriales cyanobacterium PMM_0019
CCCGCCCCTCCCAGGAGGGGAGAGGGGAGTAAGAGTCAGATTTTTTGCTCTTTCTCCCACCCACCCCGGGGGTGGGTAGGAGAAGGGGTTGGGGGATGAGGGTGAAAAAGCCCTGCGAGTGTTCCGTAGAAGCTCGTTTTCTCACTCTAAACATGTCCAACTCCAGCATAAAAAATGTGGTAAAGACAAGGGCAGAGCCTAGGAACGAGAAACTATAAAATATTGAATTAACCAGTAACAAAATGTCTGAATCTCCAACAAATAAACCAGAAGATTTAACAATAATTTTCCAGCATATTAGCGAAGGACGTGTGATTGAAGCTGAGAAAATATGCCGCCAAATCCTTACTCAACAACCGGATAATGCCCGCATTCACAACCTGCTAGGTGTTGCTTTGCAGAGACAGCGATTGCAGTCAGAAGCACTGGCTTGTTATCAGCAGGCGATCGCTCTCGATCCTAACTACGCCCAAGCCTACAACAACCTCGGCATTTTTTTCTGGGAACTTCATAAATTTCCAGAAGCGTTTTCTTACTATCAGCAAGCGCTCGCTCTCAAACCGGATTTATTTGAAGTCTATAACAACATCGGCAATATATACTATGAACTGGACAAATGGGAAGATGCGCTAGCTTGCTACAAGCAGGCGCTCGCCCTAAATCCTAACTACGTAGAAAGCTACAACAACATTGGCAATGTTTTTAAGGAGCAGGGCAAGCACCAAGAGGCGCTAACTTGCTACAAGCGGGTACTCACCCTCAATCCCAACTCGGCTGAGGCTTACAACAACATAGGTGTTGTTTTCCTAGATCAGAACCAGCTAGAGACGGCAAAAGCTTACTTTTTGCAAGCGCTCACCCTCGCGCCAAACTCCCCGGATATTCACAATAACTTGGGTACTATTTTCGTCGAACAGAGGTGTGTCGAGTCAGCAATAGCTTACTACGAGCAAGGGATTGCTATCGGGCCGAATTATCCGAAGGTTCACCCTAACCTAGGGCAAGCCTTGCTGCTTACTGGAGACTTCAGTCGTGGATTCGCCGAGTACGAATGGCGCAGGCAGGCAAAAGACTTCAAGTTACAGTTTGGATGCTTTTTAGAAGAGCAACTATGGGATGGTTCAAACTTGGAAGGGCGAACCATTTTACTTTTGGCTGAACAGGGACTCGGCGACACCATTCACTTTATCCGCTACGCCCCCCTAGTGCAAAATTGTGGTGGGCGCGTCATTTTAATATGTCCACCAGAACTCATTCGACTACTGAAAACTGTTCCCGGTATTGTGCAAATAATAGATCAGGTTACAGAATTACCTGAGTTTGATGTCCATGCTCCACTGATGAGTCTGCCTAAAATCTTGGGTACGACTCTAGAAACAATTCCGACCCAGATTCCCTACATCAGTGTACCAACTGAGTGCGAAAAATTAACACTTCCAATACCACCCAATACCAAACTGAAAGTAGGAATTGTGTGGGCAAGTGGTTATAAAGATAAGCCGAGGTGGGCGCTCAGGTTGTATAAAAATAGGTCTTGCCCACTAGCGATATTTGTGGAAAACTTACTACCAATACCAGGGATTAGTTTATATAGTCTCCAAATAGGTCGCGATCGTTGTGCTCTGGAGGAATATCGAGAGGAACCCAGAATACAAGATTTAAGTAATAATATACATGATTTTGCTGATACAGCGGCAGCGATCGCACAGCTGGATTTAATCATCACGGTGGACACAGCCGTTGCCCACTTGGCTGGAGCGATGGGAAAACCTGTGTGGGTATTGTTGCCCTTTGCCCATGACTGGCGCTGGCTGATCGATCGCTCCGACAGTCCTTGGTACGCTACTATGCGACTATTCCGCCAAAGCCAGTCTGGTGATTGGCAGAGCGTGTTCGCACAGGTAGTTAAGGCGCTAAATAACTTGAATTAACTACAAAATCTGCAACAAATGTCTAATTCCCAAGGAAATATTACTGAACTGTTTGAACTAGCACGGAAATATATCCAGGCTGGTTATAACACTGCTGCGGCTCAAATATATCGTCAAATTCTCACTCAGCAGCCAGAACATGTCCGGGCTCACAATAACTTGGGTGTACTTCTCCAACAACAGGGCAATATGAAGGAAGCGGTAGCTTGCTACCAGCAGGTGCTTACCATAGAGCCTAGTTTTTATCAAGCCTACATCAACTTAGGCAATGTTCTAGCTCGGCAGGGGAAAGTAGCAGAAGCAATTAGTTACTATCGGCAAGGGCTTACCCTCAACCCTAACTCTGCTGAAAATCACAATGACTTGGGCAACCTGCTCAAAATGCAGGGTTTTTTAGATGAAGCGGTAGCTTGCTACCAGCAGGCGTTGAGGCTAAATCCCAACGATGCCGATATCTACAACAATTTTGGAATTACTCTACAGCAGCAGGGCAAACTAGATGAGGCAGTAGCTTGCTTCCAGCAGGTGATTACCCTCAAACCGAACTATTTAGAGGCTCACAATAGCTTGGGCGTGATTTTGGCGGAGCAGGGCAAACTAGATGAGGCAGTAGCTGGCTTCCAACAGGCTATTACCCTCAAGCCTGATTATCCAGATGCTCACTATAACTTGGGTTGTGTTTTTCACCGACAGGGCAAACTAGATGAGGCAATAGCTTGTTTCCAGCAGGCTATTAACCTTAACCCTAACTATCCAGATGCTCGCTATAACTTGGGTTGTGTTTTTCAGCAGCAGGGCAAACTAGATGAGGCAGTAGCTTGCTTCCAACAGGCTATTAACCTTAAGCCTAACTACGCCCAAGCCTACAACAACATGGGTATTGTATTTAGAGAGCAGGACAAACTAGATGAGGCGGTAGATTGTTACCGACAGGTTATTAGCTTCGAGCCTAACTATCCAGAGGCTTACAATAACTTGGGTGTGATTTTTATCCAGCAGGAAAAACTAGATGAGGCATTAGCTTACTTCCAACAAGCTATTAACCTGAATCCAAACTATGATGAAGCCTACACCAACAAAGGTGCTGCTCTCATCTATCAGGACAAAGAGTCGGAGGCGATAGTTTGCTTCCAGCAGGCTCTTGCTCTAAAACCCAATCTCGCTGATGCATACAACAACCTAGGTCATGTTCTTCTAGAGCAGGGGAAGCTGAATGAGGCGATAGCTTGCTTCAAGCAGGCTCTTGTCCTGAATCCAAACTTTGCTGACGCTCATCTTAACCTAAGTATGGCTCTGCTGCTTGCCGGAGACTTAACCTGTGGATTTGCCGAATACGAGTGGCGCTGGCAGTTGAAATTCCATCCCTTGTTATCCAAACCACCAAAGTTCCAGATGCCCACTTGGGATGGCTCTAATCTAGCAGGACGAACCATCCTGCTGTGGGCTGAGCAGGGATTGGGCGACGCCATTCAGTTTGTCCGCTACGCCTCCCTAATTCAAGAGTTAAAAGGGCGAATTATTGTCGTGTGCCGACTACCACTGATGCGACTACTTGCCACCGCTCCTGGCGTTGAGCAGGTAATCAGCACAGCTAAAAAATTATCTGAGTTACCTGAGTACCACGTCCACGCTTCGCTGATGAGCCTGCCCTGGATTATGGGTACAACTTTACAAACCATCCCGGCTCAGATTCCTTACCTTAGTGTGCCATCCGACGCTGACATCAAACTTGAAATACCACCATCAACCCGACTGAAAGTAGGAATTGCTTGGGCAAGTGGTTATCGAACAGAATTATCACTGATTAAGGTTTATAAAAAAAAGTCCTGCCCCTTAGAGATGTTTATTAAGCTACTAGACATACCAGGGATTAGCTTATATAGTCTCCAAGTTGGTCGGGATGCAGCTGAACTTGCTCCCTATAGCGCGATACCTCAGCTCCAAGATTTAAGTAATCTGCTGACTGACTTCGCTGATACATCTGCTGCCATAGCACAGATGGATTTGGTGATAACTGTTGACACGGCTGTGGCTCACTTAGCTGGAGCTATGGGAAAACCCGTCTGGGTACTACTGCCCTTCGTCCCTGACTGGCGCTGGCTGTTGGAGCGCTCCGACAACCCGTGGTATCCTAGTATGCGACTGTTCCGTCAGAGCCAGCCTGGTGATTGGTCAGGAGTGTTCGCACAGGTAATAGAGGCTCTATATGCATTGTAGAAACTTTTTCCAGGGAAATTCCGGAAAGCAGTCCCCCGCCCTTGAAGACATTCCTGTGGGATATTTTTGATTTTCCCCCTGTGCAGGGGTAGGTCTATGGAATTAAGTGGCTAAGTAGCAAAATTTAAAGTAATCTTGATATAACTAAGATAATAAAGCAGGTGAATGTAAATCGCCCAGTTAACTGCAGTCGCAACTGTAGCGGGAAAAAGTTAAAAAAATATAAAGGTTTGACTCCAGGATTACTGCCATGCCAAAACAAATTGTAGATCTGACACCGTCAACTGCGCATTCAGCGCCAATTAACTATCCGAAAAAAAATAAATACGCTGACCTTGATTGGGAAGAAATTAATATCAATTCCCTAGATGAAGCATCTGCCAAAGCAGCATCTATCTATGGAGGTACAGCTATTTCATTACCGATTGGGGTACAGACACCTAACCAGGTAGCAGAGGCTCAGAGGAGAGAAATCCCCGAAAAAGTACCTGCTAACACGGGGAACTGGTCCATGTCGTTACAGACACTGCTGGATCAACCACCTTCAGCCCTGCCTCGTCAGCTCCTGTTTGGCGGGATTGTTTTCTGTATAGCGTTTGTAACGTGGGCAACATTTGGTCAGATTGACGAAATTGGTCACGCCCGAGGACAGTTAATCCCCAAAGGTGAGGTTTATAAAATAGACCCTGTGGAACAGGGAAAAGTTGCCAACATTGCTATTAAAGAAGGACAAACGGTAAAAGCTGGACAGGTGCTGGTGGAACTGGATACCCAGATAGCTGCTGGTGATGTAGAGCGCTTGCGGCTAATGTTAGCATCATACAAGATGGAATACAGCCAAAAACAATCTTTGTTAGAGCGAACGCGATTGGAAGCGGCAAAGCAGATAGAGATCGCTGGTGCCGACGTGCAAGCCCAAAAGGCAATGCTCGCTCAAGCCCAAACGAATGTCGCAACTGCACAACAGCTTTTGACTCAACTGCAAACACAAAAGTCAGAGTATCAAGTTAGACGAGAAAAACTGCAACCTCTGACAGCTAAGGTACAAGAGCTGCGCCAGCAGCTAGAAGACGGTGTGGCGGCTGAGCAAAAGAGGGTAACAATGTTTGAGTCTCTGGTGAAAGATGGTGCGGTTTCTAAAAACCAGTTGTTGGATGCACAGCAACTTTTGCGCGATCGCCAAAGCGCCTTAACCAGAAACCAAATGGACGACAATTCCAGCTTTAAAGATAAACTGTTTGAAGCCGAGCAAGCGCTACGCCAAAATCAGACCGATGTAACCAAAAACCAAGGTCAACTAGAGCAGAACCTGGCAGAAATCAACCGCATCCAGGCAGGGCTAGATCAGAAGCAAGCCCAAGAGCGTAAAACTCAGCTAGAAGCACAGCAACAAATTCAGGGGCTGGAAGTCGAGATGACCCAGCTCAAAGCCAAAATTGCGGATACTGAAAATCAGATCCAAAGTGCTACCGAAAAGCTAAAACAGCGCGTGATTACTGCTCCCATTGATGGGGTAATTACCTCACTGAATATTCACAACAATGGTGAAGTCGTTCAAGCCGGAAAAACGATTGCAGAAATGGCTCCCCAAGATGTACCGATGGTGCTAACAGCCGTTTTACCCAATCAAGAAGCCGGCTTTGTGAAGACTGGAATGCTAGTGCAAGTCAAATTAGATCCTTACCCGTATCAGGACTTTGGTATTGTCACAGGCAAAGTTACGTCTATCTCCCCAGATGCTAAACCCGATGAACGACTCGGCGCAGTGTATCGAGTAGAGGTGACGCTCGATCGGGACTCTGTCACTGCCAATAATAAAACAATCCACTTTAAAGCAGGTCAGACAGGCACGGCAGAGATTATTATCCGTCAACGTCACATTTCAGATATGTTGCTAGATCCCGTTAGGCAGTTGCAAAAGGGAGGTATCACTTTATAACAGGACTTACGCACTGCCCCGTCCTAAACAAGCTAAGTTATAGCAGGAGTCAGGAGTCAGGAGTCAGGAGTCAGGAGTCAGGAGTCAGGAGTTGTAGGTTGGGTTGAGGAACGAAACCCAACAAAAAGGTGTGAAAACCTTGGGTTCCCCTCTGTTGAAGCTCTGAGCCAATTGATTAGTAAAATCGATCGCACTAAGTGTTGGAGAGCCCGTCCTGAACAAGCTAAGTTATAGCAGGAGTCAGGAGTCAGGAGTCAGGAGTCAGGAGTCAGGAGTAAAGCCCTTACTGTGACTGGATTTGAAATTGAGAGAATGTCAATACCGCCAAGGCGGTTGCTATACCTGAAAAGTCTTTACAGGGTGCGTAAATCCTAATATAGACGAGTGCCAATTTCGATAAGTGAGGAGTGAAGGCTATGTCTCAGGGAAATTTTTTTAGTAAGGGAAAAATGGACAAAGTAATGAGCCCTGAACAATTTGACCAGATTGTAGAAGCAATTATGGCAGGTAAGTATTCTTGGGCTTGTGTTTTGATCCTGCGTTTTGCTGGCTACAATCCTCTACACTACATTCCTTACCGAACTTACAATAGATTAATGAAAGAAAACCGCCCAACTGGCAGAGCGGGCAAAGTGGAAATAGCTAGTAGCGATCGGGAAGCCCAAGAGAGTAACGCTGGGCTTGAAGACCTATCTCGACAGCAAGGATTGAACAGAATTCCCGATCTTGCTGGTAATTCATAGTTTACCTAAAGGCAGTACGGGAGAGTGATGGTGCTATGGAGTCCTCTTAAGCCAATCCTCCACTAACAATTGACAATCTGGAAATGCCTTTATTGAGCCTCTCCCCGCTCTCTCATAGACGGGGATGATGGTCTTCATAGTCCAACGGGTCAGGTCTTACCACTGCCACATCCGGCTCTGGCTCTGAATTGTCGCTTAAGCGCACCGGGTCTTGAAACCGCAGCAACACCCGATTTCCCAACCGTGCCTCTAGCAGTCTTTTGATGCGCGTGATTGCCGCACTGTGAAACGTTCCTTTTGCTGCTATCTGATAAAGCTGTCCTTCTATTAACTCCACCCGCTCATCCGGTGCCAGAATGCCAGCCTCCACCATCTGGTGGTAGTCCTGCACGCTCAAGCATCGAATCTCCACTGCAACTGTCATAGTCCGTACCCCAATCTCTGCTTCTAGGAAGGCACCATGCAATCTACCAACTCAGCTTCGAGGATGGAAGAGCGAATGTCGCCCTCTCCCGACTGATTAGCTATAATACAGAAATGCTTGCCAGCTTGCAAGTTACAGGGGGAAACAATTTTGACAATGGGGATTGGTAATCTTAGGGTAGTATGTCTTAAGTCTTACGCCTATAGGCTTAGAACAATTTTTAGAGAAACCTGCCATTTTGGCAACACTAACCCAATAAACCAGATTAGACTAATATCTAGAACCACCCAATGAAGGGTTTACCCCATACCTCAAGAGGAGAAAGTCATGAATATTTCTGATTTAAACCATTTGGAAATCGTTTCTGAAGAAAGCATCACCGATCTTATCGGAGCTGGTACTGCTTCTGCTGCCCCTAATTTTCTTATCACACTTACAGGTCCCAATGGTGCTTCTTTCAACAGCACAGTTCAGATTCAGATGACTGCTAGTAATACCTCCAACTTTGTTGGTATCTCATTCGTAGGCCAAGGCTTCGTATTCTAAGATAAAAAAGTTAACTAGGCTATTTTAATAGCCTAGTTAGTAACTAATTCTGCCATAATGTTCCCACCAGATGCGAGTGGGAGTCGCTCCATTGAGCCAATAAATCCCATAATTGGTCAGTGGAATTCTCAATAATATGCCCCTTGAGGGCGTCGATTTGGTTACTCTCTGTACAAGCCTAGTCAACATCTTTGATTAGGGCGTGGTAGCCGACATAAATTTGGTCGTATTTCCTTAGTAAGGGCTTATAGCCCAGACTGGTTAACCTCCTTACTACAAACTGGCATCAGATTGCTTATACCACTTTATTCTATGGGGTTTCTAGACATTCTTAGAAACATCTGCAAGATTGGTAACAATACCCCAATTAACTAGATTGGAATGATGCTTATACGACCAAAGAAAGGTTTACCCTAGTCCTCAAGAGGAGAAAGTCATGAACATTTCTGACCTAAGCCATTTGGAAGTCATTTCTGAAGAAAGCATCAGAGATATGCTCGGAGCAGGTTCTGTTAGCGGCAGATTTAGTACACTTGTGACTGCATTTGGTCCCAATAATAATCAGATTAAGCTGGGATTTTCAATCATCACTATGGCTAGCGATACCGTTAACTCATTGACTTATAACTTGACAGGTAAAATTATCACATTCTAGGACAAAAAAATTAACTAGGCTATTAACTTAGTCTAGTTGCTACAATCAAAGAAAGCTCGCCAACTGGCATCGTATCTTAGACGTTGTTAAATCGTTGTAAAGCATCGTAACAACAACAGTCTATAATCTTCCGTGCTTCAACAGGGAGAGTTCAATTTTAATTCAAACAAAGCAACCGCTGAAGGGAAAATAAAACCTTTCAGAATTTTTTCTATCCATCTAAGGAAAGCAAGTCATGGAAATTCATGATATAGAGCATTTGGAAGTGGGTTCTGAAGAAACTAAGAGTAAACGGGGCGGTGACTTCTTCTCTTTCTCGTTAGTATCCTCCGTGTTTTCATCTGGAAACTCCTCCGTGTTCAATGTAGGCACTACTTTCTCAGGAGCGCAATTAAACGTAACCGATTCTCTTCAAGTAAGTGCTACTGGTGCCTCTGCGGCTTCGTATCCACCTCCAATTACCACTAATTTTACTGTGAAGGCGAACAGCAACTTGGGTTCGGTTTTTTTTGCAGCTAATTTTAGTTTTAGCTTGTAGTAACTAGAGCGTCAGTCCAGTATTCATGCATCGGGGCTAAAAACCCGGTTTCTTTGTCAAGGAAATCTTGGTCTTGACAGCGACAAAAACAGGGTTTTTGGGATTACTGAATCGGCGCTCTAGATCGTAGAGGAATAAAGTCGTCAGGGTGAAATCTATACGATTAGGCACAACCAAAAAAACTGCCAAAATGGCTACGACAGCTGTGTCGCAGGGCTTCGATTTAGTCCCCCATTAGTTACCTACCATTTACCAAGACATTCTACTTCCCTGGCTTAAGTTCTGAGGATTGGTAACAAAAATAAATGTGAAGGAGCAAACCAACAGTATTAATAAATTCAATTGGGTACGCCTGGGATTAAATCCCTAATTTCCGATCTAGATAACGTCAACTTCCCCTGAATATAGTTTTTCCTAGTCAAAGCAGCAAAAGTGGTTAATCATTCAAGGGTATTTACCGAATCAAGCCTAACTCAGCAGCAAAGCGGCAAAGTGGTTAAGTTCGCAGGTTTAATTATAGAACCAGACGAAATTGTTTACTCGTTGAAAAAAGGCATGCAGTTCAAAGAAGTATGTCAAAAGATTTTATATCAAAGAGTAATTAATCAAGCCGCGCATGAAAGAGGGATAACAGTTACTCCAGAGGAAATCGACGCCGAAGCAAATCGGGTGCGTCATGAAAAACGTTTGGAAAAAGCTGCCGACACATTAGCTTGGGTGGCAGAGCAAATGGTAACTTCGGATGATTGGGATGAAGGCATTAGCGATTACTTACTTACCAAGAAACTAGCTGAAGCTATGTTTGCCAAGGAAGTAGAAAAGTGGTTTGCGCAAAATCGCGTCGAATTTGAGCAGGTTGTACTATATCAAATTGTTGTTCCTTATCAAAGACTTGCACAAGAACTATATTACCAAATTGAAGAGCAGGAAATCAGCTTCTATGAAGCGGCTCATCTTTATGATATTGATGAAAGGCGCAGATATCAGTGCGGTTATGAAGGAAAGATTTATCGCTGGGGCTTAAAGCCAGAGCTAGCCGCTCTTGTATTTAGCGCAGCACTAGGAGAAGTAGTCGGTCCTCTTCAAACCGAGCAAGGGTACCATCTATTTCTCCTGGAAGAGTTCATTCCTGCTGAACTAACTCCTGAAACTTATCAAAATCTTCTTGATAGAATTTTCAAAGAGTGGCTAGCGAATGAACTCAACTATACGATACATAACAAGGCCGATTGACCCTAAACTCTAATTATTAGAGCTAGAGCGATCGGATTTCAATTTATACCCAAGACCTACTAAGGATAAGCAGACTAAAGCTACCATGTCTGAAGGCTCAGGCGTTTCAACCACTACATTATTAATATTAACTTCTTTTAAATTAACATTAGTCGCTGCATCAAAATACCGAGAATAATGACCTGAAACAGAGGCAGAGGCAGATTTTTCCTTTTCTGCAAAAGATTGGGTTATTGCGGGAGGAGAATCTAAGGTGACGTTACTACTATTTTGATAACCAATGGTGTCACCAGAGCCTGGAATCAATAAATTGCCAGAGACTTTAAAAGAATCTAAAATTTTTCCAGTGTCGCTGTTTTGCAACTCTACCAATATAGAACCATTGGCATCGGCTTTTTCATCAGGATATAATGGCTCTTTAAGTGATGTTGCCAGCCCTAAATCACTCTTGAAGTCGAAAGAAAAAGTTCCGCCCTTGGGGATGACGAAGTTGTAACCAATGTTGCCAATAATGTTTTGTATATACGCCTCGTATTTAGCACCTTCGGCATTGACTGTAACCAAGGATAAATCTTTTAACCGTGAGGGTGCATTTTTGGGGTCGTTGGCAAAAGTTGCAGACGAAAAAACTTGACCACTAATTTTACCATCTGTTACAAGCAAATTCATATTAGTGTCGGTAAAATCATAAACACTTACCGGACTAATATTAAAATTATTAATATCTAAGCTTGACTGAGAAGAAGCTAGAGTAGCAGCAATACTAGGGGATGCAGCCAAGGCAGAGCCAGTGACTAAGGGTGTTAAAAACAGCAAAGCCCGTTTATTCTTTACCATGTTTGCTACCATAAAAAAATTTCTCCTTCAGGAAAATAGCATTTTGCCTATCTAGCTTAATTAGACAGGGTTGCAGTTGATTATTGGGTAAAATGTCTGCCTCTACTATTACGAAATTGATTTATCGCTATCCGGAAATTTTACCGATATATTTTTAAAAAGATATACCAAACAATTTAGAATAAAAATGTTAAGCTACATGGAGGTGTAAACTAAAATAGGACTTACTCACTGCCTCTATATATAGCGGGTTCGTAGGGGCAAACCCCCTGCTCAAGCCCCTATAGAGCAATTCCATTTGAGATGTAAAATTTTCTTACTCCCCTCTCCCAGCTCCCCTCCTGGGAGGGGAGAAGGGGAGAAAGATAACCAAAAAATCCCAATCTTACTCGGCTCCCCCAAGGGTCTATGCGTAAGTCCTGTTGTTCTGAAAGCAAGCGCCAATAAGAGCTATGATTAACTTAGGTTGATTGATCGGCACTGAAGTTAGATGTTGAGTATTAAAGATAAACTCCTCAATTGGCTAAACCTGTTTTTAGTAGCAGATGTATTCCTAGTTTCTGGAGGCTTCGCGTGGCTGGCTCTAGCTGTTTTTGGTCGCTCTATTGGAGTTCCCCTAGGACTTGATATCTGGCATAAGCTTTGGCAGCCATTATTTACCCCTGCTATAGGCATTCTTATGGCAGGAGCAATTATTAGTGCTATAGCTAGCCAGATTTTGAAGCGATTGAACGTTACCTGAGCTTGAACCCCTATTCGTAGGGTGGGTTAGCGCAAGCGCGTAACCCACCATCCACACTGCGGCGTGCGTGTTATGAGCTACTCATAGAGCTTGGACTACAATTTAACCCACCCAGAAATTTTTTTCTGGGCTAATATAGCCAGGACTTACGCACTGCCTCTATATATAGCGGGTTATACCAAATCCGGGTTAGCTACCCCCTTTTTCTCGTTACCAGGCTCTGCCTGGTAACGCCTTCACGAGGATCTGCCTCCCGATTCAAGGCACTAACCTCGGTAGCGAGTGCATACCTATGACTAACTATTCCTAATTTCTGTCAAAGGCTTACTTCTTTTATATCAGCGATATTAGTAACCAATTCTCTGGTGTTTAGTGCCGAATTTTCCCGCATCCGCTGACAACGAATAGCATAATTACAGTTGTCGCAACGATCTAATGCTTCTAGAACTTGAGGAAAAGGTTCACCTGTTTCCTGATAGCGTTGCAGCCAAACGGTTAGTTGTGTCAACAGGCGATTTAAATCTTGTCGCGTTTGCTCGTGATGCCCAGCATCATAGGTGAATTTGAGGCTTTGTGGCTGGGGCGGTGTTTGCACAAACCAATATGTCATAGAAATTCCATCGGGCACATAGTCGCTGGTTTCTGCCAAAACATATAAATACAGTCGAGTTTGCCAGTCTTTAGCTAACGAACGGCGATTTCTCGGTTGCGGATAAGTTTTCCAGTCTAAAATTTGCGCTTGCTGGCTATCTGCAATCAACAAATCATAAATAACAGTCAGCAAATATCCTTGAACATTCAACGTGCGGCGATGCTCACTCTGACGGAAAGCGTCAGAAGTCGGTGTCAAAATTTCTGGAGCCGCACTCACTAGAGATGTTATCCAACTTTGCAGTATTGGTTCTTCTTGTATCAAAGATTCTATGGGAAGTCCCAGTTCCCGCTGCTGCATCAGCAGGTGAAAGCGACTTCCCCAAGAGAGTTTTTCTTGTTGCTCTGGGCTGGTTGGCGATCCCAACTCCTCTAGGTAGATGTGTTGAAACTTACGAGGGCAGGTTTCTAGCAGGTTTAGTTGGTTTTGGGATAGACGGAACATCTGGGGCTGATTTGATACCATTCACCATTCTAAGCTTTAGTTAACACAAACACATTTCCCTCGTTGCCTCGCCCAATCCGCAGGTCATTATCCAGATAGGTGATATCCAGCCAACCTTGTCGATCGCGATCCTGGATGGTAAAATCAAGGGCAGGGAATTTTTTACCAGTTTCGATTTGCTGGATTAACTGCTCCGGCGACTGATAGCCGATTAAACGTTGTAAACCGGAAATCGATCGCTCAAATTTCACTTGCACGCGACGTTCATTCATCGGCTCAAACCGGGCGGCAACGCTAATTATCCCTTCTAAGTAAGGCAACCCGTAGACTTCAGCTATGTTGTATACTCTGGCGTCTTTGACGCGGATACATTGGTAGATTGAACCGAGTTTGAGGAATGGCACCTGGTCTAGATTCAATAAACCACCACTTGTGGTATATAGCAGTCGCCAGTTGCCCTCTAAAAGTTCGCTTGCCTCCACTGGGCGGGGAGTGGGGTTGCGCTCTTCTAGTTGAGCTACGGCAACAAGTATCGCTTGTTTGTCTATTTGGGTTGCCAGCAAGCCGCGATTTTTACCTGCTATCGCTTCCAACAGTTTCTCTTTCTGCATAGTTAATCCTTTACCTTAAGTTTTTTTACCGTCCTATTGACAAAAATCCATATTTAAGTCGTATCACAAGGGTAGCGATAAATCGGAGTAAAATGGGGTCTCGCAATCGGAGTAAATCGGTGTCGTGCTACCACGAATCCGACCGATATGTTGACATCCCCACCTAAGCATTTGTATAATAATCGACAGTTCAAGCTAGAAGCTAGGGCGTCTTGATGGGTTCCTCTATAGTTGACTCTTGATTACCATGTATAATCCTTCCTTGCGCCAAGAACCTCGTCACGAGCCGGCGGCTGTGATCCCCATCCAACAAGAAACTTCTATTCTCGATTGGCTAGAAGCCAACAATCGTCTATTGGCGCGTGACGACGCCTACGATCCTTTTCTCGAAGATGAAGAAGGAATCACCGAACTAATGGGCGTTGACGATCCCGTCTACGAAGACATTGAAGATGATGATGCCACCGAAGAGGAGTTGGATTAATCTCTAGTTTATCTGGTGTGGAGTGAGCCGTGGAAGCAAAATTAATTTATCTGGGCGAAGTAAAACCGTCAGGAAGCATCCTGCTGGTTTTACTAAGCGTTGGGTTGAGCCTTGCGGCTTTGATGCTCGATTGGATAGCCAATCGGAGCTTGGGGCAAGGCTTCTCCCTGATATTGCCTTTGTGGATTTGTGCCTTGCTATCAGCGGGGCTGGGCTACTGGGCAGTGCCACTACTTCAAAAGCTAAAAATGGGGCAATTTATCCGTGAGGATGGTCCCCAAGCTCATTTACAAAAAGCTGGCACGCCGACAATGGGCGGGGTGTTTTTTGTGCCAGTAGGAGTAGTAGTATCCCTGTTGTGGTCAAAATTTGCCTCGGACGTAGTGGCGGTATCATTAGTAACTGTAGCCTACGCAGCGATCGGCTGGGTGGATGATTGGCAAATATTACTAAAGCGATCGAATAAAGGCATCTCGCCGAAAATGAAACTAGCTTTGCAGATTGGTGTAGCAGTTTTATTTTGCCTGTGGCTTTTTTGGACACAACCAGAAAGTATCACCACGATTGGATTGCCGTGGGGTTTAGCCATACCATTAGGACTGTTATTCTGGCTATTAGCTGGGTTTGTGCTGGTGGCAGAAAGCAATGCTACCAATCTTACCGATGGGTTAGATGGACTGGCGGCAGGAACAGGAACTCTAGCACTACTAGGTCTAGGCGCAATAGTAGCACCGACATCAACCAACCTGATGCTGTTCTGCGCTTGTATGAGTGGTAGCTACCTGGGATTTTTAGTTCATAACCGTAATCCAGCCCGCGTATTTATGGGTGATACAGGTTCCCTAGCCTTAGGAGGTGCCTTAGCCGCAGTGGGAGTATTGAGTAACACCCTCTGGGCTTTGTTTATCATCAGTGGCATCTTCTTTGTCGAATCACTCTCAGTCATTGCTCAGGTTAGTTACTATAAAGCTACCAAAGGACCCGATGGCATCGGCAAGCGGTTGTTGAAAATGTCACCACTGCACCACCATTTAGAACTCAGTGGTTGGTCGGAAACCCAAATTGCGGCAGTGTTTTACTTGATTAACGGCATTCTTGTGGGGTTGTGTCTCTTCCTGCGGTGACGTCTCTGGACTGTATCGCTTTCCAGTTAGCATCATCGTTGCCGTTGGTCATGTGAAGCCACGAAGAAGGTTTATTTTTAATAAACTACTAAATTGAGCGATCGAATTAAACCGAATGGCATCCACAGTGGCAGCACCGAGCTGATTATTCGTTGCGATAGATGTTTAGGGGCGAGAAATTTCGCTACACTAAACTTAACTAGCCACAAGGAAACCGAGATGTCAGCACAACTGTTATTGGTCGATGATGAACCTGGTGTGCGTGAAGCAGTCCAAGACTATTTGTCAGACAGTGGTTTTAAAGTTCAGGTTGCCAGTAACGCCCCTGACGCCTGGGAGATGTTGCAGAAGCAAACACCAGATTTAGTGATTTCTGATGTCATGATGCCCCAGGTAAATGGCTATCAGTTTCTCCAGCAACTGCGGGAAGATCCTCGCTTTAAGAATTTGCCAGTAGTGTTTTTAACCGCTAGGGGCATGAAAGCAGACCGCATCCAAGGCTACCAAGCTGGTTGTGATGCCTATCTTCCCAAGCCATTTGACCCCGATGAGTTAATCGCGATCGTCGAAAACTTAATCGAGCGTCGTGCTGCCACAGCTCAAACATCAAGTGGAACTGAGATTGAGGATATTGCGCGGCTGGTTGCAGAAATCAAGGGGATGTTACAGCACAAGGGTGGCATCATCCAGACACCGCCACCCATACGCATTGACTTGACACCGCGAGAGCAGAGTGTTTTAGACTTAGTGGCACAAGGACTGATGAATAAAGAAATTGCCCGACGCTTGGAAACCAGTGTTCGCAATGTTGAGAAATATGTCAGCCGCTTGTTTAGCAAGACGGGCACCAATAGCCGCACCGAATTGGTGCGCTACGCCCTAGAACATGGGCTAACCAATTGAAGTTTATAGCAGGAGTCAGGAGTCAGGAGTCAGGAGTCAGGAGTAAAGCCCTTACTGTGACAGGAGCGTGAGATTGAGAGAATGTCTTTACCGCCTTTCGCTGTTGCTATATCATAAACTCATCCACGAGGATTCTTGGTTCAACGAGTAGGGGCAGGCTAAGCCTGCCCCTAAATCGTTTCATTCCTGAAAAATCAGTTACAGGCACGAATAAATAACAGGGGATCTCGCCTACGTCGCGTCAGTAGCCAGATGGAGAATTGTTTTGAAGATTCACACAAGTTACCCAATTCTGGGCAAGTTACTATTCGATCGTTACCAGGTAGTTCAGGTTTTGAGCGCTGGGGCATTTGGGCAAACCTATATTGCCGAAGATATATCACAACCTGAACATCCTCAGTGCGTCATCAAGCACCTCAAGCTTGTGAGTAAAGAACCCAACAGCTTGCGAACTGTCAGGCGTTGGTTTACCAACGAAGCCACAGCCTTGGAAAAGCTAGGCAACCATCCGCAGATTCCTAAGCTGTTGGGCAGGTTTGAAGATAACCAAGAGTTCTACTTGGTGCAACAGTTTATTGCCGGACGACTCTTGACAGAGGAACTACCCCTGAGCAAATGCTACGGTAAATACTGGACCCAAACTCAGGTAGTGCAACTGTTGCAGGAAGTATTGAGCATCCTGGATTTCGTTCACAGCCAGGGTACCATCCATTGTGACATCAAGCCGAATAACTTAATTAGACGTGCTTCAGATGGTAAATTATTCTTAATTGATTTTGGCGCAGCACAGCCTATCCGTTCTATTACTGCTCAACTGCCCCTTAGAGGATCGCTTGATATCAAGGTATTAGGGTACCTACCCGTAGAACAACTCTCTGGTCAAGCTCGCCCTAATAGTGATATTTATGCTTTAGGGATGATTGCTATTCAAGCGCTGACAGGGCTGGAACCGCCCCAATTTCCGATCGATCTGGATACTGGTGAGATTATCTGGCAAAACCAAGTACCTGTAAGCGATGAGCTGATACTTGTCCTTAACCAAATGGTACGGTATAGCTACCAAGAGCGTTACCAGTCTGCCACAGAAGTACTACAGGCACTACAGCAGTATAACTTATTTAATCAGCCGTCGCTGATGGCGACAGATGGAGGTAAAGCAAACCGCGCTTCTGTTGCCTCCGGTGTCAATTCAGCTTCAGTACTAAGGCGAGTGGGATTTGGGCTGGCGGCAGCTAATACCTTGGCGATTACGTTTGGGTGTTATACTTTACTGAATGCTTCGGCATCAAGCACCGGAGCTGATGTTTTAGCCAAGGCAATGGAAAAATACCACGGGGGGGATTTAGATGAAGCTATAGCTCTAGCTAATTCTATCTCCTCAAATAGTAATTTATATTCAGAGGCACAATCTGCCATTCGAGAGTGGCGGCAGAATTGGAAAACTGCTACCGAACAATTCCAGATGGTTGAACAAGCTTATAAAGATAACCGCTGGCTGGATGTACTCAAAGAAGCTAATAAAATTCCCGATACTTCCTTTTGGCAAGAAAAAATCAAGCTAATGGTTCAGCACGCCGAAGCCCAAGTTGAGGGTCAAATTCATCCATTATTGCAAAAAGCCTACAACCGAGCAGCTAATAAAGATTTTACTGGTGCCTTGAGATTGCTGAAAATGATTCGCTCCCAAGCACCAAACTATACAAAGATCCAAGCTAAAATAGACGAATACCAAGAAAAGCAAAGCATCAAGGCTACTTACCTATTACAAAAAGCTTACGATAGTGCCGACATTAAAGACTTTGACACCGCGTTGAATTATCTCAGACAGATTCCTGAAGAAACTTTAGTTTATCCTAAAGCTCAAGCGAAAATTCTGCAATACACTGACGAAAAGCAACGCATCAACCTTGAAGTCGAAAAGGCTGTCAAGGCAAGGAACACTGCAGCTAATGGTAATACGAGTACTGGAAAAAAAAGTAATCCGATCGCGTCCACAACCACCAAGTTAACTGTTGACGTCCTCCCCGCTCGTCATAGACCGGGATTACGAATAAATTGGGTTACTGGATTCCCAATCTACCCATCCATTCAAGTTGTTCCAATTCCAGTATCAACAACTTGGTGGTTCCCAGACTCAACCCTTGGGGCTGATGTACCTTGTCTTTCAACAAGCTTCTTGGGCGTAAATTCCGAGGTGTCCCCCCGTACTTCTAACTTAATTCCTAATTCTTCTAGTCCTCTGCGAAGTATTACCTTTGCAGCATCGATATCTGCATCGCTGTGATGTCCACATGATTCGCAGAGGAACTTTTCTTTATCCCGATTAGTTGGACTGACAAAGCCACATTCCGAACATTCTTGACTGCTAAACCTGGGGTTAACCTCGTGAACTATACAACCATACCTTTCGGCTAAAACTTTGATCTTTTGCTTTAACGAGTACCAGCTAGCGTCTTGAATTGCTTTATTTAATCCTGCTTTACGAGATTGACCATTTTCTAGATATCTCTTTTCTTCTTCACTCCATTTTGGTTTACAGCGCTTCATCATGCCTTGAATATTTAGATCTTCAAACACAATGAGTTCAAAATTATCTACTAACTTATGAGCAACATTCCACTGGTAGTTTTCTCTCTGTTTAGCGATATGAAGATCAAGTCTAGCTAACCGCTGATATGCTTTATATCGATTCCTACTCCCTAACTTTTTTCTGGTAGCAGCACGATTTAACCGATTCCGTTTTCTTTCTTGAGTAGCATAGAATCTAGGGTTAGCTACTAACTCACCATTACTTAGAGATGCCAGTTTCTTAATACCTACATCAACCCCTACGGCAGTCTTTACGCTCGTTCCCTGGCTCTGCCTGGGAATGTGTGGAGTTGTCGGTACTGTCGGTACTGTCGCATCTTCCAAAGTAACTGAGATATACCAACCATCTGCGTTCTTTTTTACTGTCACCTTCTTAGGAGTAAACCCATCAGGAAAGGGTCTAGACTGGTAAAACTTCATCCATCCAAACCCAGGCAGCTTAACCTTGTTACCTTTGAACTCGCAAGCACCAGATGGATATGTGAACGCCCTAAACTTACCTTTACGCTTAAATTTGGGATATCCATTTTGCCCATTAAAGAAACGTTGAAATGCGTCATCTAACTGTCTTAACATCTGTTGAAGAGGTTGAGATGGTAGATGTGCATACCAGGGGCGTTCCTTCTTCAAAGAAGGTAAATCGGCACACTGTTGTTCAAAGGCTGAACGTCTCTTTCCCAGTCCGGTTTTCTTATCAACTTTCCAGGGTGTACCATATAAAGCTGACTTCCTGACCGAGCAAGTTAATGGGTAGATTACTACATTAGTCTCTAAATCTGTATATTCTCCTAGTTTGGGTTGAGTAACCTGTTCATAAGCTTCAATCCGCTCCCTAAGTCGCCAGTTATATTGGAGACGTAACAGGTGTAAGCACCTATCCATCTCTAATATCTGACTTTTCTTAGGACAGATTTTAAACTTATATGCAAGCAGCACGAACCTTCCTCATCTGATGTACTATATTTAGTGTACCCACGAACAATGTACATTCTATCTATGTCTAGAGATAGAAATTTAAAAATTAGACTGTCGGAGAAAGAGTACCAAAAATTAAACCGGAATAGGCGCAGCGTGGGGTATCGATGGCTGATATACTACGGGAGACAATTAGATCCTCCCCTACGCCGCTGACGCCGAATTAATTCTTAGTGTCGCATTTCATCCACTGGATAAATCGCGGTGGCTTTCATGCTCCCGGACTTCTTACGGTAATCTTCAAAAAATATGGTACTAAGTCATTACACCTCACCCAAAACCCTCACCCTAGAAGACTTCCTCACTCAATACCGGGACAACCCTCGCTACGAACTTGCTGACGGAGAATTGATCGACATGGAACCGACTGGACTCCACGAAACCGTCAGCGGCAAACTCTCCCATCCTGCCTCGTCTCCAAATTCGTTTAGACGATATTCTCCCCCGTTAACCAGGCTCCCCTACAGACCTCTAAAAGATTTTCACCTAAAGATCTCCGGGAGTATCGAGTGTTGCAGTATTATCTAAGATAACAAAACTTGGAAACATGACAGATTAAAACCTGTCCAAAGCTTTCATCCCCCGGTTGGAAACCGGAGGCGATCGGCATAGTGTATGATAGGGATGAGCAAATGCTACGCAAGATTTGGCAGCGATTCATTAGGTGGTTTCAGCGTTTTTTAAATACAAAAAGAAAAAGACCGATCGCACTCCTGAGCCCTTCTAGACAGGAAGGCTCTAACCAGATTGGGGGGTTGAGGGAACCAAAGCGGATTGAACAGCCTCAATCTCTAGATAATGCAGATTATGAGTATCTGTTCATGCAGTTGCTAGAAGGAGTAGAGCATGGGTGGAATCAGTCCCGGGTGCTGACGTGGTTTGATTCACTCAAAAATCGCATTAGCGATGAGCAATGGATGGCATGGCTCCGTAACTTTGGCGACACAGTGCTGGCTTCAGCAGCGCCGAATAGAGTGTTAGCCCTAGGGTTGCTGCAACTTAGTGAGTTTGACGTTGGGGAAATCGCCGATGTTGCTTACGAAATTGGCTCTACCTTGTTGGCAAGACAAGACAGGGAAAATAATTTCGTAGAGCGGTTATCTGAAGAGATTGTAGTAGATGATGACGAAGCAGATCCCTTCGCTAACCACACAACAGGATTGGAACATCAGTCGCCTGCGCTAAACCAGCAATCCGCTGACTCTACTGAGCAATTTCCTCCTTCGATGCCGAGTGAGGCACTAAGTAATCAAACCGATGAGCCAGAAGCCTGGTACTCAAGAGCAACTCAGCAATACAGAGCTCTTAATTTGCCAGCAGCTATCGCCAGTTTAGACAAAGCCATAGCTATTAAACCTGACTACCACGTAGCTTGGTACAACCGGGGCATTGCTCTGGCAAAATTAGGACAATTAGAGGAAGCGCTCGCTAGCTACGACCAAGCGATCCGATTCAAACCCGACTACCACTTAGCCTGGTATAATCGTGGCGTAGCGCTGGGAAAAGTAGGACAATTAGAGTCCGCTATCGCCAGCTACGACCAAGCGATCGAATACAAACCCGACTACTACTTAGCATGGTATAATCGGGGCGTGCTGCTAGTAAAATTAGGAAAATTGGAGGAAGCGATCGCCAGTTACGACAAAGCAATCCAATTCAAACCCGACTACCACGCCGCCTGGTACAACCGTAGTTTGGCACTGAAAAACTTAGGACGCTCAGATGAAGCTCAGATTAGCTACGACACAGCCAAAGCCATCAACTCCCAGGTGTAGCGGCTTAAGCAATTTGGCTTTTCCAGACTTTTTTAGATAAACTCGTTAAAATTGGAAATGAATACTACCCAGAGGTGTAGCAGATGCTGAGGCGGTTTTCGCAGTGGTGGAATAGCTTTAAAGGAGGCACAGAGGCACCAAAAAAACTTCTAGGCCCCTCATCGTCCCCTTCTGCTCCAGCAGACAGTCCTAAAGTTAAACTTCTGGAGGATGCCGATTATGAGTATCTATTAACCCAACTACTCGAAGGAGTGACTCACGGCTGGCAGTCGGCAAGGGTAAAAAAGTTTTTTGATGCACTCGGAGAGCGGGGCAAACCAGAGCTATGGATAGATTGGTTACGTCGCTTTGGGCAAAAATTGCAGGCGTCACCCACCCCGGATACTCAATTAGCAGCGCGATTAGTGCAGCTAGGTCAACTCGGCTGTGGAAAAATTGGAGAAGTTGCCTATGAAGTTGGGATGCAGGTGCTTAACTCACAGCAGGGAGAACCAGTATGGGAGTATGCTGGGGTAGATGTTGACTCCACTATTCCCGACTCAGTAGGTAGTTTAGAACCCCGCTTTCAAGCAACACCAGGAGAAAGCATTACCCTGGACGAGTTATTGGTAAGATTGCAGCAGGACACTGCTTTATTAGATTTAGTTGTCCGCCAGCTAGGAATTGACACCACCGATCCCCAAGTAATTATTGATACACTGACTAATCAATTTAATGCTGCTGCTCAAGTTAATACAGAACAAGCCGAGACCTTAGCGCTGGAAGGCTATCAGCGATACGAGGCAGGAGATTTTATTGGTGCTCTTGCTAAATTGAACAAAGCTTTAGAAATTAAACCCGACTCTCATCCGGCTTGGTACTATAGGGGTTTAGTATTGATGAGTTTAAGCAGCTTTAAAGAGGCGCTACATAGCTTTGATAAAGCCTTGGAATTCCGACCCGGTAGCTACGCATCTTGGTACAACAAAGCTGTGGTACTGGTAAATTTAGGAAAGTTTGAAGAGGCGATTATTAACTTTAACAAAGCCATTGAGATTAAACCAGACTTTGCCGAAGGATGGCTTAACTTGGGAAATTTCTTCGA